>NZ_JBFRSN010000139.1:995-9842 GCF_041473595.1 Vibrio sp. 10N.222.46.A1 | reverse complement strand
ATATATTGTCATGGTGGTCAAATATGGGATATATTATATGAAATTTCTAAAAACAAATTCATTTAAAAAACTATGTTTACTCGCTTTTTTATTTAATATTAATAGCGCTTTTTGCTCTTCCACTGGACCTAGAGAGGAACCTTTTTCGAGGCTTTATCTTGAAGGCACCTATGTGAATTTATCGCCAAATTCTAAAATATACGCCAATAATAGAATGCAGGCCGAAATTGAAATTTATTATCAGTTGAAATCTAATTACACGTTTGACAATGCAAGTCTCAAAAAACTCTATACGGCGGAAACGATTGACTCGCTCTCCGTCTCAGATTCTCACAGCGGGTATGTATTAGATATCAGGCTTGAGGATGGAAGTAACCGAAACAGACGAAGAGAAGGCTATAGGAGTGTTTCTAAGTTTGTTTCAGGTAACCGTGCAGATGTTTATCATCTGTGTGTCCAAGCGACGGCCACCAATAATATCACTGGTGAATCTCTTACCCAAAATACTTGTAATGGAACCACAAACAAATCTTCTGCCATCGTCGAATTGTTGACCCCAAGAACCTTTACCAGTTCAGATTTTACCTACGAAACAAGCAATAGCGGATGGAGTGATGGGGCCATTCTTCATCTCCAGAAGTATAAGCCTAACAATTTTACGCTCCAGAAAGTTTGGCAAGAAGGGGGGCTGAGATTTAATAATGACCACCATAGGTTGCTGGGGACTTATAGCAACAGCCAGTCCTCTTCCGCCTTATACTGGATATATGATACAGATGCTGGCCATATCAACATACCATTTTCAACTACCTATGACACTGGCTGGAAAGACCGGGTTGTCTATGGCGATCTCAATACAGATGAGGCCATTATATTCGTCAGCTCATTTGGGCGCGGTATTTACAGCAGCAACTCTGCTAACATCTCTAAAGCATTTCCTCCCTATGACTGGAACCAAAGTATTAGTCCTGATGGAAAAATAGTGTATTTCGAAGATAAATTTGGCAATAGAGGATACTTTAGTTTTTCAAGAACTAGCTACAATGATTATTTCGAGGAAGGGTACTATTTAAGAAGAATACATAGTGAACATAATTAATAGGTGATTAATAAAATGTCTTTTTTATCGAATGCACATAACTTCTCAATTATTAATAATTCAGGTGTCGATCCTAGGACTGGGGCTTATATATGTTCAATAAGGCTCGCTGATTTTCTATCACATAAAACCGTAGGTTCTCCCATTTCCTTGGTATTAAACTATCGTGCCGAAAGTGTTCGAGATGAAGGGTTTGGGAGAGGCTGGCTACTTTCTTTAAGTCGTTTTGAAAAAGAAGATAGTATTATTTACCTGAGCTCAGGCCAAAATTATAAAGCGATTTATAATCATCAGACTAATGAATATAAACTCCCATACAGAAAAATTAAAGATATTAAGTTACTCTATTCTCTCAGTAATAATGAAATTAATGTTATCTATAAAAGTGGGATTGTAGAATCGATAGACTATGAAACGGGAGCCTTGAAAAAGATCACCTCCATCCAAGGCTTGGAAACAACATTCCACTATAGAGAGAGTGACCAAACTAGCAAATTGTGGAAAATAACGGATGGCTCAGGAAGAGAATTACGGATAGATTATTGGTCTGAAGACTTAAAAACAACGGTCACACAGGTTGTAGGTGGAGAAACCTATCAAACACTGGTTGTTGATAAAGAAAGCAATGGTATTTATAAAAGATTAACAACGCTTCATTTACCTGATGACGAGTCGAATATCACTTTTGAGTACGAATACCTGAGTAATATTAACTATGACCTCCTGACAGTCTTTTCTCATCCCAGTGGCCTGAAAGAAATCCTCACTTACCAAAATGAAGGGCACAGCTTTCCGAGCGGTGGGCCGGTCAGTAAAGTCCCTTATGTGACTATGCATCGATTTGTCGCTGGGAATAATCAACCTGACCGAGTAACAAACTATACTTATTCAGATAAAAACTATCTCGGTTTTGCTAGTGAAGCCGCGTTCGTCAATGGAGAAGATACTCTATTCAAATCTAGGAGTGACTATGAGTATAGTAGTGTCGAGAAAATAAATAGCACGCAATCCATAACACGGTCTTATAATAAATATCATTTACAAAAATCTATAGAATATCGCCACAATGAGGTTCTTTACAGAAAAGAAGAGTACGTTTATTACGCGGAGATAAATACCAGTATTGAGCATCAACCAGCCAATTACTCATTTCTGAAGGAAAAACATGAAACTCACTATGAAGATTCTGATTCTAGAACGTTTGTCCATAAGTATCAGTACGATGATTATGGGAATCAAACCTTAATTCGAGAGATAAATGGTGATCAAACGAAGCGAGTCTATTACACCTCTTCAGGAGAAGGTCAAGCATGCCCTCCAGAGCCTAATGGGTTTGTTGCCTTCCTGCAGGAAGAAACTTTCCAGCCAGCTTCCTCTATTACTAGTCATGAACAAGAGAGGAAAAGTGTCTTCACCTACCAATCCTTACCCCGCATCGGAGGAGGCAACTTTGTCGTCCTTAAACATGAAGAGAGCTCTCTGAGTCGTGTAGATTATGTTTACTTTAACAATGTTGAAGAGCTTACTCATGGTCAATTACAAAAAACCTCTACTTTTATCAATGATTTTGTTTCACGAAAGGACTTGTCGTACCGTTATACCGACCAAGATGTTGAAATTACAAGCGCACTAACAACACATGATAATTTAGTCGTTACCACCCAAGTCAAGCATGATTTAAAGAGTGGTGAAGCCGTTCAGTGGGTCGATAGTGAAGGAGTTATCTCAAGTTGTCGATACGATCTTCTTGGTAGGCGGACTCGAGAGATAAAGGCGGAAGGGACGGATTATGAAGCGGTAGTGAAGTATGTATATCGTGTTGGTGATGGGCTCAATCAATTGAAGAGCATAGAGCCTACCGGTATCCAAAGCGTCGAAGACTACAACAATGCAGGCAAGGTCATTAAGACAAAACGAAGTGATCTTAATGGTCAACTCATCGTGTTGAGTGAACTCAGCTATAACAGCCTGGGTCAATTGATTGAGCAGCAAGAATTTGATAACTTTTCGACCAGTTCTTCAATGGTAACTAACTACGAATACGATGCCAGAGGCAACCTTAGTAAAATCACCCACCCAGAGGGAAGGGTAGAAGTCATCAAGCAAAACCCCGTCAAGATGACTATAAACTATTCGATACAAGGTTTGCTTTCAGAAATTCGTTCTTTTGATTTAATGGGTAACTTATTAACAAAGGAGCTGCTCAACAGTCATGGGAAACGGTTAGCGTTTTTCCAGAATACTTATGATGCCTTAGGCAACTTGGTGTCGAGCACAGACCAGAAAAGTCATACTGTTGAATACACCTATGATACCGCAGACCGAGTTGTTTCAACACGTCAAATCTACGATGGTGAAACGCTTGAAATATCAAAAAAATACGTCCGTTACAGCCATGATCTTTTGCCTGTTGAAACCAGTGTTAATAATAAAACCATTGGGATTAGGGTGTATGACGGGCTATCTCGCATGGTATCTGAAGTGTCGAGTTCTGGAACTGAAAAACAGTCTTTTAGCGGGGCTTCTCCAATTCCCACGAGGGTTGTTATGGCGGATGGTAATGAACTCGAGATAACGTACAATAAGTATTTGAAGAAAGCCACGGCCTATAATGTTTCAGGCAACGAAGCGTTGAATGTCACCTATCACTACGACGCAAAATCTGGTCATCTAGTACGTGCAGAGAATAAAAATCTCATCAGTGCTTATGTGTACTTTAAAGATGGGATGACGAGAGAGGAGATGGCGTTTTTCCCCAATACGTCTGTTAGACTTTTTAGCTTTGAACAATATCACCTTTCAGGCAGGCTGGATTTTAAGCACGATTATTTTGGTAACGTCGTTAGATACAGCTATGACCGCTACGGAAGAATGTTTTATATCGAATATATTAAGCAAGATTCGAATAATGAGAGTGTCCATACATTCAGCACTTTAAATTATGATCACTATAGTCGCTTGGTCGGATGTGATACTTATAGGGGAAATGATCACCTTCAAATTAAACTAGAATTAAACGATGTCGGACTAGAAACGAAAAGAAGTGTTCATCTAAACTCTCAATTACAGTTTTCTTTGCAACAAGTTTATAACGATGAACTTCAAATCAGCCTAAAGACACTCGAAAGAGACAACAAAACAACGGTTGAAAAAATGTCATACGATGATTTCCATCGACTAGTTGATTATCAGTGTGATGGCTTTGAACACCCCAAAGATACATTTGGCAACAAAATCATTCGACAGCAATATAGTTATGACTTGTACGGCAATATAACCAAACTTATCACGTTTTTTTCAGACGGTACCGACAATATTTGTACATATACTTATGATACTGATGACGTGGTGCGTCTTGCGTCAATCTCTAATACCCACATTAGCTACTCTGAATCGGCTAACTTAACTTATGACACATCAGGAAACATAACTAAAGATGAGCGGGGGGCGCTTTATCATTATGACGCTCTTGGTCAATTGAATTCAACTTCTCTGCCTATTAACAACAAGTCTTATCAATTCGAATACGACGCTCAAGGCCGTGTAGTGGCGCAAATTGGGCAAGACGAACCCAAGATGGAGCTTTATTATCAAGGTGACCAGATAGTCAACGAATTATACGATGGATGGCACACTTGTTACCATAACGTGGGTGGTTTATGGACGGACCGTACTATTTCTTCGTACCTCAAGTTTAATATCAGCCCTTCAAATTATGATACCTCGGTGCATCTTGCTGAACATCAATACTTACTAGGAAACGCCCAACATAGTGCTATCGCTACTCTAACCTCACACCATGGCGATGATACTATTTCGACAGAATACAAAATGTACACCCCCTATGGACAAGGTTGAGGTGAATGCGTGATTTATAGAGGAAATGTTTATCATGAATAAGAATTATGGTTCATCCGGTGTTAATCAAAGATATATAGATCTATCAAAAAGAACTTTTATCAAGTATTCCACCTCATTGGCTGCTTTATCCCCGTTTATTTACTTTACTCCAAGATTTCTCTTAGCTGGCGAAGCCTTTAAATCAAAATTTGAATCTTCAGGGTTAATTGTGCCTGTTAAATTTTCTCAGAGTCGGTTAGGTTTTAATGGCGAACGTGAGATTAGCGACATTGGTTCAGGGCTATATCATTTAGGCAATGGTTTTCGGATTTATAGTTCAGGTTTGACTCGCTTCCATTCTGCAGATGTGTTGAGTCCTTTTGGAGAGGGAGGGAGTAACTCCTATAGCTATTGTTTTGGCGATCCTGTGAATTTGCGTGATCCCAGCGGAAAGTTTGCGATATCCAGTTTAATTATAGGGGCGATTGTAGGGGCAATTCTAGGGGCGGGCATCTCCGCAACTGCAGAAGGAATTCGTGCGATAGTGACGGATACGCATTTTGAATGGGAACAAGTTGGGATTGGGGCCGCACTTGGCTTTATCTCAGGAGGATTTGGCGCGGCAGCAACGGGAGCAAAAACCAGTGTACAAGTGGGCCTCGCGATTGCTGATGCTTCTGTGTCAAGTGCAGTTAGCTTTGGTCTTGAATTGGCGACTGGCTCAAGTGCCAAAGATGCCGCTTTAAATGCGGGAATTGGGGCGGTAATAGGCCTTGTAACGTTTGGGGCAGGAAGAGGGATCGGGGTGGCTCGTAGCAGAAGAGCATTGATGGCTACACGACGCCAAGCGATGGAGATGGTTGAGTTAAGACATTGGTCCCCTCTTGAAGATCTCACGACCATAACAAGGCAGCGCTCACCAGGTTATCAAAGAACAGCAGCTATCTACAGGAGCGCCGACGATTATGTCTACAGCCATGGGGGGATTGGGTTAACCATGACGCCAGATGGTTTTAAAACAGCTGGACGGCTTGCGGAGTATCTACCAGAGGGCGCGCGAAGCGTTCAGAGGTTTAATTTGCAAACCTGTTTCGGGGCGACCGGAGGAAGCATGTTTTCTCAAGGGCAGGCTTTAGCCAATCATCTAAATACTAGAGTGGTTGCTTGGCCAGGTAACTACGTCCGCAACCTACCCGCAACTTCAGGGAGAGTGTTCAGACCTCAAGCCCCTGCATTAGCCAGGGTGACCAATAGCTTCAATACCGCGGCTGGTAACCTGAATAAACTCGTCATTTATGGTAGGAATCCGTCTTGGTTATGATAGTTAGAATGACAGTAATTTTTAACTAATGTGCTTTTTTACAAAAAATCTAGAGGTAAGTTGGTGGGGATAGGGGTTGTTGCCAAATTTGGGTAAAAGTAAAAAACTTCTGTCTGGCCTTTTGCCGAGTCCCGTCCTATGGCTAACTTTTAGTTCAAATGGAAACATAATATTCTCCCAGTTTGGTTGTTTATTTCATTATTGTAGCGGATTACTACAGGTGGATGCCGGCATTGCAACTGAGCTTGAAGCAGCAGCGAGTGAGAGCGTCCGGTTATTGGTTCTTTATCATCGAGGGGGAATTCACGCTCAAGCGATAATGTAACACTCTTCTTGTCTGGGCCTTCATTAGTATTAGAAGTGCTTATCTCACTGGCATATGACACTTTTAACATTGAAGGTTGCAACCCGATCGCTGTCGCATTCGCAATGAGCAACCCAGGCTCGGTATCACCTTGTTGAACAAAACCAGCAGAACGGGCTGGTAGGAGTAACTCTAACTCGAGGGGCGAGTCGTTGGGGATGATGCTTAAAATCGGTGTGCTTGGCTGCCCACTTTGGCTTGATAGGCAAGATAAAATGGCGACCACTTAAGTTAGGTGTGTTAGTAGAGGGGATGACGAGCGGAGATTGCATTGTGTTTGCTGAAGTCAGTCGAATTGCACGTTCAACGTTACAAGTACTAGAGGTACTCGAAGTGTGCATGAAAAAGAAAATTAATGTCTATATTGCAAAGGAAAACTTACAGTTATATGGCTCGAGGCAATCTCATATCACCGCTAAGGTGCTAGGAATTGCGGCAGAAATCGAGCGTGAGTTGATCTCGCTGAGAACGAAGGAAGCGCTCGCCGCCAGAAAGAAAAACGGAATGATTCTCGGAAGACTGAAGGGCCAAGCCGAGAGGGTGAAGCGCCGAGTACGCTGCGTGACTATATGAAGCTAAGGGTTAAGAGAGTTGTGAAAAGTGCTTGGCGGGAGACATGTGCTTACCAAAAACGGCTGCAATAATGAGGAGCTCTTGTTTTCGAATGTAGTAAATCACATGGTGCTTCAAAGGAAAGCGGAAGTAGTCTTGGCCCAACTCTGAAACTTCTATGCCGATCAACTTATTGCTAGCCAGTAATTCCATTGATTACTTTAGTTCTGAAAAGTAAGTGGTCCATTGTGTTTGCCCCCATCGCTCTAATGTATAGCGACGAATATCAATGAGATCAGACTGCGCTGCATAAGAAAGCTTATATTGCGTCATTAATCAAATTTACCTTGGTCAAGTGCATTCATGAAATCGTCACCGTCGACTAGGTTATCTGATAGAACATCGGCCTCTGCTTGTTCGAAGCGCGATTTCACCACCATCAATTTCAGGGCTTCAAGTTGCTCATATTCTTCACAAGACATCATCACCGCAACCGGTGAACCGTTCTTATTGATTTGTACGGGTTCACGTTGAGCCTTCATTAGTAAATCGCCAAATTTAGTTTTAGCTGTATTAGCAGTAAGTGATTGCATAATATTCTCCTTTTCGTTCATTATAAACGAATCGAACGCTTTAACTGATTTGTATGATTTTAGTTATACGGTTAATCCAATGGCGTGTCCATAAAGGTGTAATTTAGTGGATACGACTTGTTACCCCTCTCAGAACTGTCCAGTTAGTCTTTTAAATGTATATGTACACTTAATTAAAACTATCTTAATGTTCACTTTAGGGTTCATTTCATGAAAATTGGCTATGTCCGTGTCAGTATTCAAGACCAAACGCTCGACGTTCAACTTGAACAGGTTAAAGCTATAGGTTATGAAAAATTCACCAAGAGCAAGCGAGGGGGGGGAATCCCCAGAGAGAGAACTGCTTAACCTGTTGCTGGACTTTGCGAGGGAAGGGGATGTTATTCACGTTACTAAAGTCGACCGTATTTTGATCGTAATACCATTGATGCTTTGCAAATTGCTGAGCAGCTAGCGAGAAAGAAAGCCGGTTTGGTCTTTCATTACTTGGGCGATTTGGATATTAACAGTGATGTGGGCAGAGCGCGCGCTCAGAAGGGAGGCACCTCTAAGACGCTCACCAACTCATTCAAGAGATTGCAAACCAAAGGCATGAATAAACTGAGCTCAGTAAAGAGTTAGGGTGTAGTCGGACGACTGTTTATAAGGTCTCGGGATAAAAGTGTAGGTGAATTTGTAAAAAATCGTATTTTGCAGGGCAGCAGGAAGATATATGTTAACTTCAAATTAAACCTTTACAAAAACGAGATAATGGATAATAATGTCATCGCTCTGTTGTTCAGAGTTATTAAATGAAACATCAAGTTGTAAAAGTAAAACCCTCAGAATTCCTCGTTATTGTTGTTTTCCTCAGTGTTTCCCTTAGCTTCATAGATACATTAAATAATTCCAGCTCTCAGCGCATCGCATTTTGCGATTAATTTTTATCTTATATAAGGGACACAATATGTCTAACAAAACAAATGGCGTAGTAAAATGGTTTAACGAAGAGAAAGGTTTTGGTTTTCTAACTCAAGACAACGGCGGTGCTGACGTATTCGTTCACTTCCGTGCTATCGCATCTGAAGGTTTCAAGACT
>NZ_JBFRSN010000139.1:0-197 GCF_041473595.1 Vibrio sp. 10N.222.46.A1 | reverse complement strand
TGCAAACGTTGTAGCTGCATAAGATTTTAAGTAGGCGCGAGCGGAGATACCGCTTGCGTCACTTCCCCCCATCTTAGAGTACTTATTTATAACTCCCCACGAAAATATCCAATATTCTCCCAATAATTTTTGTATTTGTCGTTACGTTTCTTATTTACTTCGTTTTTATAAATAAAATTATTAATATATCTCAATAG
>NZ_JBFRSN010000138.1:0-5398 GCF_041473595.1 Vibrio sp. 10N.222.46.A1 | reverse complement strand
ATTATAGGTAATTAAATAAAAATTTAATTTTTTGAATCGGTCATTGAAGCAGCCCAATTCATGGATGTGGGTAAGTCTACGTGGGTTCGCCAACTAAAAGCAAAACGCCAGGAAAAACTCCGAAAGTCTCACTTAGGACGCCTGAACATTTAGGTTGGCTCATTTGTCCGGATTATACTTGTATCAGCCTCAGAGCAAAGCAAGTCGAGGTCTCATTCAAGACAAAAACGTGCGTAGAGATAAGTGCTCCCGATCTTACTCAAACAAATACGGGGAGCTGGAGGCGGTGCTTATGACGCGAGATTGCGCCGCTTTCTTGGAACGTGGTCACCCTAGAGCTATTGATTCTAGTTGCTATGAAGACTGGGATGAAAAAAGGGGCGAGGTTGGGAAGACATCAAAACTATACAAAGAACCCCCTACTTTAGTCGGTGGTTTAGGGCTAGAATCACAAGCGCGAGGGTTCAACCGTGAAGGGTCTGAGACGCAGGGGGCGTAAAACTCGTTGTCTGGCATACTGGTTCCTTCGCTGCCATTTTTGAGTCTTACACTCAAACCAGGACCTCGATTCGTCCCTGACCAGTAATTTATCCTGAGCGCCTAGACTCGCACGATAAACATATTACCGTATGTATTAAATAACCCTTTTAACTCCTTTTTTTTGTAAAACCAATATTTTCTCCGCCGAGGCTATTTAGGAATATTTTTGATGGTGAGTTGATAAACATCTTCCTACTCCCAGTATCGAAGCTCTCAAGACATGAAGATCCAGTAACTCTACATGTGAACACATTCACGTCGATTGTGTGAGTGGTGATGCCTCCATCTTCAGCTGTCGTGACTGTCGTGCTGCCAACCGCAACCCCTGACAACCAGCCAGTAGGTGTCATCGTTGCCGTGCTCAGCTCATTCGACGTCCACGTCAAGGAATCGCTTACATCGTATGAAGTGTTATCGCTGTATGTTGCCGTCGCCATTAATGACCTTCCACAACGGAATTTATGAGGGGGTGACCGCAAGCGAGGTGAGGACCGCAGCGGTAAGCAATGGCTCTTCGGGAGCGAGAACTATTGCTGATCTGGTGATAAATCAAGGCGTAGCTCTGAGCCGTTATCTAGCAACAAAGCTAATGAAAACGCTTGGTTCGATTAGCTGTCAATTACCGAGACATCAGTATAGGAAAGCCTAAAGGGGCTACATTCCACAGCGAGCAAGATAGTCACTAGATGAGTAGAAAATATCGTCAGTTACTGTGGCGTTTTCAGATAAAACAAAGTTTATCTCGACGAGGAAATTGCTGGGAGAATGCTCCAATGGAACGTTTCTTTAGAAGCTTAAAGACGGAGTGGATCCCAACAGTAGGTTATCGTAGCTTTTCTGAGGCTCAACAATAAATTATCCAATACATCATTGGCTATTACAGCCAATTGAGGCCACATCACTATAATGGTGGCCTCACACCTAATGAATCAGAGAGATTGTCTTGGGTACCCTCTAAAACCGTGGCCAATTTCAGTTGACCACTACACATAGCAAAAAATTATAAGCAACCTACTTTTGTAGGTTTGATACTAGGATGAATAACTGTCCCATTAGTATGGGCTAGAGACACTGGTTCAGTTTCTAGAACTGTGCACTTAGGTCCTAAGCGCTTATATATTTTAGGATGCATCTGAGAGAGAATCGAGGTAAAACTTTTATAGTCAGGACTTTCTAAATGCACCGCGCGACAAGTTCCAATAGGAAAGTACGTATGTATTGCCTCAGGGGCTAAAGCCGAATCCTCATAGATGTCACTTAGCTTTACTTTTACCGGGTTCAACTCACATCCCTCAAACGTCCCATTTTTCTTGTACCTATAGTCACTAGGCTTCTCTGTTAAAGGATTAAAAGTATGGCCATAGTAAGAGTCTGTACAATTTCCTCCAATATACTTGTTGTCCTTGTCATAAAGACATAAGCGCGTACGCATGATTAAGCTGTTGTAGCAAGACGGGACTCTAAGATTTCTTACGGTGGTTTTCTTGCCTATTGGTATGAAACCACCTCTGGACCCCTGACAAGTTGCGCTCGTTCCACCGGAATCAAAATATTGATAACCCAACTTCCCACCTCTCAGAGAATCTAAAATGAGGTCATCAAGATAGGTGAGCTCCCGAGTATCTTTCTCTCTAAGTATAGGGTAGAGAAATGCTTGATCACTCAATTGTGGTCCCTCATAAAATGTCACGTAACTATTTGATAAATCGATCGCTCTAGCATTAAAGGAGAGAAAAAAACAACTCAAATAGAACAGTATTCTTGTCCTTGTGTACATATATTACTACCTTTGATTAAAATCAGTTAAACGAGGCTCCACCTAACTCTTAATGCAGACCGAATACTAATAAATTAACTATCAATTATGTTTTCCTTACAAGTGAGTCCAATCGAGTATTGAGAATGACATTTCTTTGATTTTACTAGTCTTTTAAATCAAAAATTTTGCGATTAGGTGGTGGGTTGGCATTAATTGAAGCGATAGCAAGATAAGAAAGTTTAGATTATTGTTATTTTTAGCCTGTATTTTGGGGGTGACAGGACCCCTGTAAAAGAGAAATTTGATATTAATGTAAATACAGTGTGGTTAAATCTACACCCCAACCCCTGCAATCGTGGGTCGGCTGACATTTTGGATTGATGAAAAAGTGATCCAACAATGGCAACGGACCAAGCAAGGTGATCGTGGAAGACCTCGTTTGTTTAGCTAATCACTTTACCGGAGCAAAAGGTAGCCTCATCACCCCTCTAGAATTGTCTGAGGCTGGCTTTGAGATGAAGAACGTCCTATTTCGAAGGCGTGGCCAGAACGCTTGCGCTTCCTCACTCCTTTCACTGACTTTAATTAAGTTCGAGTAAAGGCTTATTGTCTTATGTGCCTATTTCCCTTTCGACTCACATCATTTGATGGGCTCACAGGCTGTTAACCGTGATCGTTCTGAACCCCAATGACAAGGGTATATGAACGCTTCGCGCCCTTGTCCTTGAGAACCAAGAACGTTTGCCGGACAGCCAAGCGGCTCCATAAAAGTGATACTCAAACAGAAAGGAAACTCCTCATGGTACAACGACACTCAAGCCTAACTCTCTCTAAATCAAAGTTCAGCGACCAGCGTTTCGCCGCTGGGCACGAAAGCTCACCAAAAAATGATGTCTCTAGTCCTTTGGCGGTATTGAAGTTGCGCTCTCAAGTCAAAAAGTGTCGTGATGAGGCGAAAAGAAAGTCTGATTGGGTTTCCAAAATCCAGCGTTTGAAAATGTTCAGTCGTCGTCAGTCGCCAGAGCAGCAGGCTGATATCGCAGCGTTAAAAGACCAAGGGTTCGTTGAAGCTATCAAGCAGCAGTTTCCGCTATTGGGGTCGCGTCGTTTTGCTTTCCATGAAATCCGTGACTTTTTCATTGAATTAAATGGCGCTGGCTTTGGTGAATGGTTTCTTCACGAGCGAGCGGATCACATTATTCTGTACACCACTTACGGGTCTGTGTTTCCAGCGTTGCGATTCGTGCAAACGGAGGAGGGGACGTTTAAGTGCTCAGGGTTTTGTTTTGATGTGCGTTTTGGCGTTTAGAGGGTCACATGAAAATACGTTCTACGGTTTCCTCTGACATATCCAGGCACGTGATTTGGGTGAATTCAATCGACTTCTTAATACTAAAGGCACCGGGGGGAGGGGTGAGTATCAGAGTGTGTGACTGTGCTACCACCATTAAACAAATGCGAGAAGACGACGCCTATGCGAAGAAAACGGAAAAGACGACAGAAACAACCTCCGAGCATCGCGCGTCGGCCAAAGGTTTACTCTCTTGTCTGTATAACGATTAAGGTCGGCTGATGCGCGACGGCATCAAACCCTCATAAGGTAAGGCCATCAATAGGTCTGAATTTTGTTTCGATATTCCAGTCGTTTTCGGCATTCAATCGGTTCGGGTTTGTTATACGAGCAACGCTTTTGCTCTTTGTGAGCACCAGGCGATTATGCGTATTGTAACTACCAAGCAACTTTGTCTTGGAGTGGTGATTTTTTCAAAACTTACTGAATCCTAAAAAGGACATCAAGCCACTACTTGCAGTTGCCAAGAAATCGCGTAAATACCACTGGTTGAAGCAAGATGATTCAACCGTCTTGCAGCAATCTGTACTCAATCGTCACCAAGCCTTTGATAACTTCTTTAATCCGAAGTTGAAAGCCAAGTACCCACATTCAAACGTAGACACGGTAAGCAATCGAGCTATCACTGTGTTGGTGTAAAAGTCTTTGATGGTGCATCAAACTCCCGAAAATAAAGCCTGTAGAGGCGAATAATCACCGTGAGATTGTAGGCAAGGTTAAGAGCATTACGTTAAGCAAGGTAACTGGTATTGATCTAGGTCTATTTCATTTTGCTATTGAATCGAACGGTAGAAAGACAGCTAACCCAAGATTTGTAAAACGTGCTGAGAAGAATCTCAGACGAAAGCAGCGTCAGCTATCTAGAAAAGCAAAAGGCAGTGCCAATCGAGCAAAAACTAGATTGCTCGTTGCCAAATGCCACGAAAAAGTGGCTAACGCTCGTGCTGATTTTCAACATAAGCTTTCTCGAACTCTCGTTGACGAAAACCAAGCGGTGATAATTGAGACATTGAAATCAACAAACATGATGAAAAGCCGCAAACTGGCGAAACACATAGCGGACGCCTCATGGCATAGTTTTGTCTTTAAGTTGGAGTACAAACTAAAAGAGCAAGGCAAATATCTAGTTAAACTAAATCAGTGGGACGCAAGCTCTAAACGTGCTGTTGTTGCGGTCATAAAGTGGAAGAAATGCCCTTATCGGTTTGCAAGTGGGATTGTCCATCAGGCGGCACTACAGACATAAATCGTGACTTAAACGCCGCCCTTAATATCCGTGATAAAGGCCTTCTAGAATTAAAGGCGGTTGGATAATCGTCTCTGCTTATGGAAGCTGCGTAAGTCTTGATACTATCGAGCAATGGCTAACGAAATAAGAAGCATCGCCCAATAGGCGGTGAGTAGTCACTTAGATAGATATGCTGAAAACCCAAGCAAACGAGGGAAGAGCTCCTAGTTTTTTAAGGACTTAATAGCATTTTTCTAGCTAGGCATAGACCTTCGGATCTTGTCACTTTGGGCAAAAAGTAAAAATAGAGTAAAGCAGATGATGGCAAGTCCTAAAGATATTCCTAGTATTAATAAGCTTTCTTCACATATTAGAGGTAAGGCTATTGATAAAAAAGCGAGCAGGACAACAAATAGTTCACATCCTCCCCCGAAAATAGGATGCTGATGACGAAATACTGCCCATTGATAAACCATTGTTGATAATCTCCTTGCAGCTGAGCTGAGCTGAGCTCAGCTCA
>NZ_JBFRSN010000137.1:0-8961 GCF_041473595.1 Vibrio sp. 10N.222.46.A1 | reverse complement strand
GTTTATATGGTTTCTAGATGCTATCTTTTATTAAGTGTGATTTACATCACTATTTATTTTTAAGTATTACAAAATAAAGTGTGATCTACATCGCTATTGAATGAGTGTTATTCTCGCTAATTTGTCTTTGTAATTTTAATTCATGGTGTTTTTGTGATCCGAATTACTCTTGTTAACCCTAAAGTGTTTTTTGAGTGTGATACTCGTCACTAAAATTGGGTCGGGGTGCATTTTAGAAATGTTGTGATACATTTTAAATGACTTTTGAGTACACACTTTCGGTCATTTGACCAACCAATACATTACGGGGTTCTACCTATGTTATCACCAGAAGCTAAGATTAAGGTTCAAAACTTTGGTCGTTTCTTATCCAATATGGTAATGCCAAACATCGGCGCATTTATTGCGTGGGGTTTCATTACTGCACTATTTATCCCAACAGGTTGGTGGCCTAACGAAACGTTAGCATCAATGGTTGGTCCTATGATCACATACCTACTACCGCTATTGATCGGTTACACCGGTGGTAAAATGGTTGGCGGCGACCGTGGAGCGGTTGTTGGTGCAATTACAACGATGGGTGTCATCGTTGGTACAGATATCCCTATGTTTATGGGTGCAATGATTGTTGGCCCTCTAGGTGGTATCGCAATTAAGAAATTCGATGAAGCTGTTCACGGTAAAGTGAAGAGCGGTTTCGAAATGCTAGTGAACAATTTCTCTGCTGGTATCATCGGCATGATCTGCGCGATCATCGCGTTTGTCGTGATTGGTCCTGCGGTTAAGATTCTATCTGGCGGACTTGCTGCTGGTGTTAACGCAATGGTTGAAGCAGGTGCTCTTCCTCTGGCTTCTATCTTTGTTGAACCTGCGAAAATTCTTTTCCTAAACAACGCAATTAACCACGGTATCTTCTCTCCACTAGGTATCCAGCAATCTGAAGAGATTGGTCGTTCAATCTTCTTCCTAATTGAAGCTAACCCTGGTCCTGGTTTTGGTCTTCTACTTGCTTACATGGTATTTGGTAAAGGTAGCGCGAAACAGTCTGCTGCCGGTGCATCTATCATTCACTTCCTAGGTGGCATCCACGAGATTTACTTCCCGTACGTACTAATGAACCCACGTCTAATTCTTGCTGTTATCGCAGGTGGTATGACGGGTGTATTCACTAACGTAATGTTTGACTCTGGTCTTATATCTCCAGCATCTCCAGGTTCTATCTTCGCAGTTCTACTGATGACGCCAAAAGGCTCTTACCTAGGTGTCGTACTTTCAGTTATCGCTTCAACCGCTGTGTCTTTCATCGTAGCTTCAATCCTACTTAAGACTTCAGCTCAAGGTGGTGATGACGAAGATTCACTAGAAAAAGCATCTGCACAAATGAAAGACATGAAAGCGTCTTCTAAAGGTGCTGCATCAGAAGCTGGTGTAAACCTAGCGGATGTTAAGGCTGTCTATGTGGCTTGTGATGCAGGTATGGGTTCGAGTGCAATGGGTGCTGGTCTACTTCGCAAAAAGGTAGCAGCAGCAGGCCTAGATATTGAGGTAACAAACTACGCAATCAACAACCTACCGGCTGATTCGCAAATTGTTATCACGCATAAAGACTTAACAGACCGTGCTCGTAACACCGTACCAGGTGCAATGCACATGTCTCTAAGCAACTTCCTAGACGGCGGTGTCTACGACCAGCTAGTTGCTGAGTTAACAGAAGCTCAGGCTACGAATGCTCAAAGTGGTGAAGCGAAAGTAGCTCCTTCAGTAGCACCAGCTCAAGAAGGCAACAAGCTTGCACTGACTAATGACAGCATCTTCCTTGGCCTTAAAGCGACTCAGAAAGAAGACGCAATCAAGTTTGCTGGCGAACAATTAGTAAAACTTGGCAACGTATCACCAGAATATGTAGACGGCATGTTTGCTCGTGAAGAGCTTGTGTCTACTTATCTAGGTGAGTCTATCGCAGTACCACACGGCACAATCGAAGCGAAACAGTACGTACAAAAAACCGGCATTGTTTTCTGTCAGTACCCTCAAGGTATTCAATGGGGCGAAGATGAAGATGATATCGCGAAGATGGTTATCGGTATTGCCGCACAAGGCGATGAGCACAACATGGTGCTGATGGCTATTACCAATTCACTCGATGATGAAGACGCTGTGGAATGCCTACAGAACACAACAAACCCTGCTGATGTTCTACGTATTCTCAACGGAAACTAACAAGCTCTAGTCAAGCTCCTGAGTGAAGGAGGCCAGTATCCCCCTACTGGCCTCATTTCCGGTCTCAATCTTTATCTGTAGATAAAGGTTCGGTCTGAATAGGTCACTGCTTAATGCCTAGGACGTGATTGAAAGCGGCATGTGTTTGAGTGGTTAGCTATTTAGATTCAAATATTTATAAGGTCAAAATTATGAAAGCGTTACATTTTGGTGCAGGTAATATCGGTCGTGGTTTCATTGGTAAGCTTCTTTCTGATGCTGGTATGAAGGTTACGTTTGCTGACGTAAATGAAACGGTTGTAAATGCGTTAATTGAACGCCAAGAATACCCAGTTAAGATTGTTGGCGAAGAGTGTGTTGTCGAAGTTGTTAAGAACGTGTCAGCAGTAAACTCAGCGACAAGCGCAGTAGTAGATTGCATTGCTGAGTCTGATCTTGTGACGACTGCAGTGGGCCCTACGGTTCTTAAAATCATCTCTAAGTCTATCGCTCAAGGCATTGAAAAGCGTGCAGCTGCAAACAACACTGTACCAATGAACATCATCGCGGCAGAGAACATGGTTCGTGGTACTAGCCAATTAAAAGCAGCCGTGTTAGAGCACCTTTCTGATGAAATGAAAGCGTTCACTGAAGAGCACATTGGCTTTGTTGATTCAGCGGTTGACCGTATTGTTCCACCGGCAGAAGCGGGCGAAACAGACCCTCTAGCGGTAACGGTTGAAACGTTCAGCGAGTGGATCGTAGACCAAACACAATTCAAAGGTGAGATTCCAAATATCCCAGGTATGGAATGCACTGACAACCTAATGGCTTTCGTTGAGCGTAAACTGTTCACGCTAAACACAGGTCACTTAGTAACGGCATACCTTGGTGTGCTTGCCGGTCATGAGACTATTAAAGATTCTATCGAAGACGACGTAATCCGCGCTGAAGTAACAGCGACGATGGAAGAGAGTGGTGCGGTTCTGATTAAGCGTTACGGCTTTGATCCAGAAGCACACGCTGCCTACATCCAAAAGATTCTAGGTCGTTTTGCTAACCCGTTCCTACGTGATGAAGTAGACCGCGTTGGTCGTCAGCCAATTCGTAAACTGAGCCCGCAAGACCGCCTAGTTAAGCCTCTAAACGGTACATTAGAGTACGGCCTACCGAATGCTCACCTAGTAAAAGCAATCGCTGCTGCGTTCCATTACAAGAACGAAGACGACCCTCAAGCGGTTGAACTTCAAGCAATGTTCGCAGAAAAAGGCTTTGCTGAGACATTAGCGCATTATTCTGAGCTGAATAGTGACTCAGAAGTTGTTAAACTAGCGGAAGAAGCTTATCTAGCATTGAAATGATAAACCATCAAAGTGCCACACCAGTGGCACTTTATTCTTTTAGAGCAACCATGCCCATACATACAACACACGAATCAGATTTACTTGAAGAACTAGCCGAATCAGCTAATGCTGCGGAGTGCCTGTTGTGCGCCTACGATGTCTTAGAAGACATGCTGGACGCTTTGTTGAAAAGTATCTTCTATAAAGATGACTACGCAGTAAAATTTGTTGTTGACCCTCTCCTCACCACCGATGGCCCTTTAGGGGAAATTCTGGTTCGAACAAAATTATTGTTAGGGTTAGGCGTGATCAGTAAAGAGGTGTATGACGATATTGAAGTTTTCGTTACTCTAAAAGAGTGGGTAAATATTCAAGAAGGTCAGGTGAATTTCTGGGACCAAGATGTCGTTTTTGAACTTAATCGTATCAATGCTATTCAAAAAATGATGCCAATCGACTACGCCCCAGAGTTGGTCGAAGGCATGTCTGATGATATGAAGCGGATGTTTTTAGAGCGCCATTTTCAAAAAGTGCGCTCTACGATAGTGCTAGCGGTTAATGATATACATCAGCAGTTAGCGAAAGAGAATGTGCTGACCTCTTAAGCTATCTCTAGGTAGTGAAAGTAAGCTCGGTGCTATTTATGATCTACTTTTGTCAACCACAGATCACACTGATCGATGAGCTCTTGCAAAAATTGTGTTGGGTTCGCAAGTTTCTCATTTCCTTTTACACTTGTTGTCGTTACCTGCCAAAAACTCAGTGAGACTAGGTTTCTTTTGTATAGGAACTCATTTAACTCTGCTGATGAAAGCGCAAGGGTCTCCCCAAACACATCATATAACTGTTGTATAACTGGCTTTAGCTCTGTGATAGTGCCTTTCAGAAACTGCTCTGAAGTCAGGTTTTCAATGGCTTGGGTATCACTAGAACTGTTTTGTTTACAAAGTGCTCTAATCGACTGGTAGAGTGAGTTTTCCAACCTTTGTACTGAAAGCAGAGCTTTTCCAAGTAGAGATAGTTGTTCATTGCTTAGGTTAGTTGTGTCTGTCATTTAAGTCAGTTCCTAATAAATTGAAGTCTGTTTTACCTGAATTTTGAGCTAGCTTGTTCGGGCGTATAGGTGTCTGCATTGAAAATAATATAGTCACCGCTTATCAATTTTTCACATTGAATTTGTCCTTTAAAGCCAATGCTGCACAGTTTTTTTAGCAAGTGTGGCTTGGCGTTATCGTAGACAATATTTAAAAAAGGAAGGTGGTTAGAGTGAACTACGTTATGTAGATTAAACTCTTCTAATGCCTCTGAGAGGTGATCACTGTCAGTCAGTTCGATGACCTCGACAATTTCATTCAACAACATGTCTATTTCCATATTTTTTAGTTGATAGCGATTGTGACATAAAAAAAAAACCACTTCCGATAGAAGAAGTGGTTTTAATTCTACAATCAAGATCTACATCAAATTATAGGTCTTGAATGTTCTCAGCTTCTAGCTCTTGGAAGTAGCGAAGAGTCTTAACTTTTAGCTCTTGTTGAGCTGGCTCATCAGCAACGATGATAGCTTTACGGTGCATCTGTAGAGCGGTAACAGTCCACATGTGGTTTACAGAACCTTCGATAGCCATTTGAAGCGCTTGCGCTTTGTTGTGGCCTAGAGAAAGGATCATTACTTCTTCAGAATCTAGAAGAGTAGCAACACCGATAGTTAGTGCGTATTTAGGAACTTGGTTGATGTCGCCATCGAAGAAACGAGAGTTCGCGATACGAGTGTCTTCAGTCAACGTTTTGATACGAGTGCGTGAAGATAGAGAAGAACCTGGCTCATTGAACGCGATGTGACCGTCGATGCCTACGCCGCCCATTAGCCAAGGTTGCGTGTCTACTTGAGTTTGAGCAAATAGGGTCGCTACTTTGTTGATAGGACCGCCCATATCAAACGCAGTCATACCACCAAGGATTGTGCCCAGAACCATCTTAGACGCGCCAGCCATTGAAGCTAGGAACTCGTTCATTGAAGACATGAACAGTTTGATTGGCTCGCCGATACCCCACAGTACGATGCCGGCAGAGATTAACGTACCTAGAAGCGGATAGATGAAGTAAGCACCTAGCGCGGTCATGTTGGTAGAAAGTGGGATTTTCTTAAGCTGGAACACCACGCCACCGGCGATAAAGCCAGCCACGATACAACCAAGGAAGCCGCCGCCCATGTCAGCCATGATGCCAGAAGAGATCATCGCAGGTGCCAGTGCCGGTTTATCTGCAATTGAGTAACCAATAAAGCCGCCAAGAATGATTGGGAAAAGAACAAGGCCTTTGATACCGATATTAGAGATGTCTGCTAGCAGGCCGTCTGCAGGTACAGCACCTTTGCCTGATGCCATTACCGCTAAAGCCAATAGAACACCACCGGCTACGATGAAAGGCAGCATGTGTGAGGTTCCGAAAAGCAGGTGGCCTTTCATGGTGCTAAGGATTTTTTTAAAGTCGCTACTACTGTTTTTGTTATTAGAGTTACTACTGGTATTCGTAGCTTGAGTTGTTAGGGTGCTCATAATTTTCTACGCCTTATGAATTAATTAAAATATTAAGGATTTGTTGTTCGTCTTTTGCGTTATGTATATCTTGAATAAATTCATCGCTGAATTTTCCAAACAGTTCTTGTAGTACATAAATATGATGGTCAGCACCGTTATCTGGTGATGCAATCATAAAAAATACGGTTGGGTTAATGCCGTCTTCATCGCCATACTCAATGCCTTTGCGCTTAACACCGACAGCGATTGCCGGCTCAGTGACAGCCTTGCTTTTTGAGTGTGGGTAAGCGATGCCGTCCATAGAAGTGATGCTTTGAGATTCACGAATTTCGATGTCTGCCAAGAAGGCTTCTTTATTACTGATTCGGTTGTTTTCAAATAACATGCCTGCCAATTCTTCAAACAGTTCTTTTTTATTATTCGCTTGAAGGTTGTTATTAATTAAGTTGACGTTGGTTAGCTGTGTGATCATTTATTAACTCATTCACTATTGAAGTTCTTGAATTAAAATTAATGGATTAACCCGATTCGCGAAATAGCAAATAAAAGCCCTTCACTGTACATTTGTACCAAGCAAAATTAAGTGTGATTTGCATCATTAATGCAGTGTGAGGTGGGTCATATTTGATGGTGTATTTCGGTGTTGAAATAACTTTCTGCAGGAACAAAAATGCCCCGCAAAAGCAGGGCATGGATAGTGTGTGATTAGTGGTGATGGATCTAGCTGTAAGCGCGCGCCACACGTCCAACGCAGTCTAGCTTGTAACTCTCAGCATAAGCAGGAATAAACACCGACTGGCCTTTCTCTATCACGCAGGTTTCACCACATTGATGAGTGAGCACCATGGATTCGTCGAGCGGTAATAGGATTTCTGCACCTTCGGTGGTGATTTTTCTTTGGTGAGAATTCTGCACGATAGAGAACTTAAAATCCTCAACTGGAATTTGGTATTCCATCACATCACCTTGCTCTATTGGGCTGAGCAGTAACCTATCCGCCGGCTTTTCATTGAATTGAGTACAAGAGACTAATTCATTGATATCCATGTACTTAGGTGTCAACCCTGCGCGGAGTACATTGTCTGAGTTCGCCATGATTTCTAAGCCCGTACCTCTAATGTAAGCGTGGGGAGTCTCGGCATCTAGATACATGGCTTGCCCCGGCTTTAGAGTGATCACGTTCAATAGCAGTGGAGCAAACAACCCGACATCACCCGGGTATTGCTCTTCCAGTTCTGAAATCAACTGGAACACAGGTGTATCTGAAAGCTTCGCCTTCATCAGCAACATGGTCAGCGCCATGCCTTTTTGTTCTCCTTGCAAAGACAATAAGCTCGCGAAGAAGCTCGCTAATCCATTGGGCGTTTGGTCGCCCTCTAGGTCATTGACCATCGAATGCAGCTCTGGAATATCAAGGTAATGGAAGTGCTCAAGAATCTCGCTGATTGATCTAAAACCATTCATCGCGGTGTAGTCAGTTAGGGCATACACCAGTTCTGGCTTGTGGTTGGCATCCTTGTAATTACGATTGCCAGCCGTTATCGGAATGCCTTGCTGCTCTTCAAGAGCGTAGCCAGATTCCGCTTGTTGCTTGTTCGGGTGAACTTGCACCGATAGCGCTTTCTCTGCTGCTAACACCTTGAATAGATATGGCAGCTCACCAAAACGACTTGCTACTTTTTCGCTTAGAAACAGGCTTAGATTCTTCGAAATCAGGTTCGACAATGTGGTTTGCTGACCATTGTCGGTGACCATCGAACAACCATTCGGGTGAGCCCCCATCCAGATCTCCGCTTGCGGCTCTCCAGATTGGTTATCAATACCAAACAGTTGGCTGAACGAAGAAGGGCTACCCCACGCGTAGTTTTGAATCACGTTGGTCATAGGATAAAAAAAGCGTTGTACGAACGAGTCGTTCGCTAAAGAAAAATCAGACATCGAAATCACCATGAAGGGAAACATGGCTTGAGCTCTACTCGACTTATTGAAATGCGAGTAGAAGGCCTCAAGCCATTGGAGTTGAAATGGCTTAAGCCGCTGCTGTTGTTAACTTGGCTTTACGTAGATTTTTAAGCGCGATACAAGTAACCGCAGTTACGCCCGCGCCAGATGCCATGCACAGCAGTGCCAGCATTGGGTAGTTCATAGCGCCAAGTAGAGCGACTACTGGACCACCGTGCGCAACGCTGTTGGTGATACCAAATGAGAACGCCATAACAGCGGCAGTCATTGAACCAAGTACGTTGGCAGGGATAACCGACATCGGATCTTGAGCCGCGAAAGGAATCGCACCTTCAGAGATACCCACTAAGCCCATTGCGCCTGCAGCTTTACCTGCTTCGATTTCAGAAGATTCAAACAGGTCGAACTTGCGGCCAAGTCTGGTTGCGATGGCCATACCCAGTGGAGCCACAGGAATTGCACACGCCATCGCACCCATGAATTGAGTTTGACCGCTGGCAATCATGCCGACCGAGAAAAGGAATGCCACCTTGTTGAATGGACCGCCCATATCGAAACCAGCCATACCACCCAGTACGATGCCTAGCAGAACCACGTTGCCTGTACTCATGCTCGTTAGTAGTGCAGTAAGAGCATCCATCAGCCCAGCGATAGGTGCGCCGATAACAAAAATGAACAGACCTGCGATGAACAAAGAGCCAGTGATCGGAGCGATCATGATAGGCACAAGCGGTTGAACGAATTTGTGGTAGTTAAATGAGGTAATCCATTTAACGAAGTAACCCACTAATAGACCGGCGATGATCGCGCCAATGAAGCCTGTACCTGCGTCAGCGCCATAGAAAGAGCCGTTGTTAGCAATCCAACCACCGATAAGGCCAGGGGTTAGAGCAGGGCGGTCAGCAATCGCGTAAGCAA
>NZ_JBFRSN010000136.1:0-822 GCF_041473595.1 Vibrio sp. 10N.222.46.A1 | reverse complement strand
TAGCGCATTCGTATCATGTTACTGATTTAAGGGGAATATATGCTAGACCGTGATTCGTTTGAATATGTGCGTATAAACGCTTATAAAACCGCTGGTGTTGGTAAAAAACCTTTGCCGAAATTCATGCGAAAACTTGTAGCAAGAACCACTCTGCATCGAGCATGGTTGCAAGGGAGCACAGGGAGTTTCCTAGTCCCTGTTCTAGAAAGAAACTAACTAAGAGGGTAAATTGTGGCTAAAGGAATATCTCTACCTAAACAGGTAGAGAGTCTTAAATCAGACGTTGGGCTTCTTACTCAGCAACTTGCTAATAATTCAATTGCTCTCAAGTTCTTAAAAGATATTGGTGTTAGCGAACACGCTGAGAAGTATATTGACGACATTCTAGAGCTATCAGAAAAAACGTTAGCTCAAACAGATAAATCGAAATACATCTAAGTAGAGGGAATAAATGGAACAATCACACGAAGAGTGGCGCAAAAGTCGAGAAGCTGAAAGGCTTGCATTTAACGACTGGTGTAAAAGTGAAGAGGCGCAACAGTTAGCGGCCAAACAATGGCAAACTGAGCGTTTTGAAGGTGTATATATAGCCGTGTCGAATATCGATGATGACCTACCCGAACAATCGCGTACAGAAGCCGCCATTCAAGCCGTACAGAACGAACAAAACGTGTCTGTGGAATCTGTTTTTTTAGATTTACACAACAAATCAGAAGGCTTTGAATACAGCGTTGAGAATGTAGAAACGTTCTTAAAATGTCAAAAAGAGATACTTAGTCGAGCATTCGGTGATTCTGTACCTAATAGCGCATTCGTATCATG
>NZ_JBFRSN010000135.1:0-14702 GCF_041473595.1 Vibrio sp. 10N.222.46.A1 | reverse complement strand
TGCGTGCATCGTATAATGGCTATTACCTCAGCCTTCCAAGCTGATGATGCGGGTTCGATTCCCGCTGCACGCTCCAATTCCTCCTTATGTTTTGTTACGTGTTTTCTTCCAGCGATACCCTATTCAAAAAACTTCTCCGCTCGTTAAACCTATAAGCATTAATCCATATAGCTTAAACCCATTTTGTTAAGTCTAACCAACCAACGCTAATTAAGCAGCTAGCGCTATTAACTCCTTAAATCGCTTCGAATTTCTTAAACCTTTCCCATTACATATTGCAGTCTAGCTTTTAACGATTTTCAAAATTGTTCCAATTTAATAATCTTGGTCAATATCTGCAAAAATCATTGTGTTAATGTGCGCGCATTAGCAACAACCCATAAATAATAAAAAATGTTTAAAAGCAATGAGTTAACAATTAACATCGAAGCAATTAATGTCGCTTTAGCAAAAGTTGAAAATGCCAATAAAATTCAGCTAGATACATTGAAAGGTTATGTGAACAGCGAGCCTGAACAAGCTGTACTGGCTTTTCGATCGCTGAATGAAGCAGAATCAATCGACGACAAGTTTAAAAAGATCATGGCAGAGCTACCGCACCTGAGCGGCGAAGCACACCACCTACTGGAAACATCGATCCTATTACAGTAATGGCCAAGAAAGATAAGTCTCAACTAGCGCGATGAGCTAAGACTTATCTTTTAGCTTTCTGTTTTTAGTACTTTCCCAGCAGCTATTTCTAGCTCTATTAGATAATGCCTAAAGCGTTATCGACTTCGCCATACCCGCTTCAGCGTGACCAGGAATATTGCACGCGAACTCTACGTTATTATCACCATGGAAATGCCAAAGCATCTGTTTCGCTTTGCCCGGCTTAACTGTAACTGTGCTGCCCGAGTCATGAGCGTGATTACCCATGTTTTTCATCATTTCACGGTGCTCTAACTGCTCTGAAGCAGAACCAATCGAGAATTCGTGATCAATCTTGCCCGTGTTCATCACAACGAACTGCACCACGTCGTTCGGCTCAATATCAACCTTGTTCTTAAATGTAATTTTCATATCGTCACTTAGCAGAACATGAACCACTTTATCCGGCTTTGCGCCTGTCGCAGGCATACCCACTTCAGACATGCCTTCCATATTCATCATCTTCGAATGGTCCATCTTTCCATCCTTCATCATGCTGAGATCCATTTTTGAATGATTCATCTCTCCACTCTTCATCATCGAGTGATCCATATTTGAGTGGTCCATATTCGAATGGTCCATTTCAGCAAAAGCCGTTGCAGTAGTTAACATCAGTGCAATCGCAATAAGTGTCTTTTTCATGATCGTTCCTTAGATTAATTCAGTTATTTATTTGTTAGTTTCACATGTTCATGTGGTACGCCCTTACTCACTCTGTTTTTGGTCAGTAAGGGCTAATAATCAATACGTTATTTGTTTGGTTCGTTTTGGCTATGCGTAATCTCACGCTGTTTCCAGAGCTTAAAGATTGCAGGCAACACCAGTAGGGTAAGCAATAGTGCAGACGCCATTCCGCCTATCATCGGCGCAGCAATTCGCTGCATCACTTCAGAGCCCGTACCCTCGCCATACATAATTGGAATGAGGCCAATAATCACCGTAAGTACTGTCATCATAACTGGGCGAACACGCAGTCCTGCGCCCTCACGAATAGCATCCGTTAGGTCTTCACGCTGAAGTGCTTTCTGGTTCTGCTCCGCATCCAACTTCTTGTAGTGCCATGCTTGATTTAGGTAGACCAACATGATCACACCTATCTCAACAGCTACCCCGGCAAGGGCGATAAAGCCCACCCCCACTGCAATGGAGAAGTTGTAATTGAGGACATGCATCAGCCATAAACCACCAACCATTGCGAGTGGCAACGTCAGCATGATCATCATCACCTCACCAACGCGGCGGAAGCTGAGGTAGAGCAACAACATGATGATTGCGATGGTGATTGGCACAACGACACTTAAACGTTCTTTGGCGCGCTCCATGTATTCGTATTGACCAGACCACGCCAATGAATATCCAGCAGGCAAGACGATTTTATCTGTAACGACTTTTTGCGCCTCTGCCACATAAGAACCAAGGTCGCGACCTTCGATGTCAACGAACACCCAGCCATTAGGACGCGCGTTCTCCGTCTTAATCATTGGTGGTCCATCTTCATAGCGAATATCTGCAACATCAGACAAAGCAATTCGCGCTCCGTTTGGTGTCACTAACGGCAGGTTCTGCAACTTAACGACAGAATCACGATAGCTTTGCGGATAACGGACATTGATTGGATAACGCTCTAGCCCTTCTACCGTTTCGCCGACATTCATACCGCCAACTGCGGTCGAAATAACCTGCTGAACCTCTTTGATGCTTAATCCGTAACGAGCAGCAGAGCGGCGCTTGATGTCTATCGTCACATAACGACCACCCGCAACACGCTCAGCGTAGACAGAAGCAGTACCACTCACGCTATTGAGGATGGGTTCAAGTTGAGAGCCAATATCCTCAATCACGCTCAGATCTGGGCCTGCGATTTTGATACCAATTGGCGTTTTAATACCCGTCGCCAACATGTCGATACGTGTTTTGATTGGCATGACCCAAGCGTTGGTCAAACCGGGGAATTGAATCAGATCATCAAACTCTTTACGCAGAGACTCAGTAGTGACACCGTCACGCCACTGTTCTCGCGGTTTAAGCTGAATAACCGTTTCAATCATGGTCAGTGGCGCAGGATCGGTTGCCGTCTCTGCTCGACCAATTTTGCCCCACGTGGTTTCGACTTCTGGAATGGTTTTGATGAGCTTGTTGGTTTGTTGCAACAACTCACGAGCCTTACCTATTGAGATGCCCGGATACGTGGTTGGCATGTACATCAAATCCCCTTCGTCCAAAGGAGGGATGAACTCGCTGCCAAGCTTACTGGTTGGGTAATAAGCAGACGCCATTAAGCCAAGTGCGATAACAATCATCACCTTGGGATATTTTAGGCTGAGGTTTAGAAGCGGTTTATACATCGCCACTAGGCTACGGTTTACTGGGTTTTTATGTTCAGGTAGCACGTTACCGCGAATGAAATAACCCATTAACACAGGCACCAGCGTGATTGCCAAACCGGCTGCTGTAGCCATCGCATACGTCTTGGTAAACGCAAGTGGCGAGAACATCTTGCCCTCTTGCCCTTCTAGCGCGAACACAGGCACAAAGCTCAAGGTAATGATAATCAGAGAGAAGAACAGCGGTGCGCCAACTTCTTCTGCTGCCTTACCAATCACCTGCCAACGGTTTTTGTCAGTGAGCGGAGTCCGTTCAATGTGTTTATGAACGTTCTCAATCATCACGATGGCACCATCCACCATGGCGCCAATCGCAATCGCGATCCCGCCAAGAGACATAATGTTGGCGTTAATACCCTGCCAATGCATAACGATGAATGCGCCTAAGATACCGACAGGCAGACTTAGCGCGATAACCAGTGATGATCGGATATGGAACAAGAACAGCGCACACACGACGGCGACCACGATGAACTCTTCAGCCAGCTTCTTCCAAAGGTTTTCAACGGCTGAATCAATCAAAGTAGAACGGTCATAAGTTGCGACAATCTCGACACCATCAGGTAAGCCAGCTTGCAGTTCAGCGAGCTTGGATTTCACCGAGTCGATCACTTCACTGGCATTTTCACCAAAGCGCATCACAATAACGCCGCCAACCGCTTCACCCTCACCATTGAGTTCCGAGATACCACGACGCATTTGCGGGCCAAGATTAATGTCAGCAATGTCACCTAATAGCAGCGGAGTACCTTTGTCGGTCACTTTTAGCGGCAGAGATTGAATATCTTCGATGCTTGTCAGGTAACCGGTGGTACGAACCATATGTTCGGCTTCCGCAATCTCAACAACAGACGCTCCTGTTTCTTGATTACCATCTTGGATCGCCTTGTTGACTTGCTGAAGCGTCAGGTCATATGCACGTAACTTGGCAGGATCAATCTGTACTTGATACTGCTTCACCATGCCGCCAACGGTCGCCACTTCAGACACGCCTTCTACAGTTTGCAATTCATACTTCAAGAACCAATCTTGCAAACTACGAAGTTCCGCTAAGTCGTGCTGACCTGTTTTATCTTGCAACACGTAGCTGTAAACCCAGCCCACACCGGTTGCATCGGGTCCTAGTGTTGGCTTGGCACTCGATGGTAAGTTAGGTGCAACTTGGCTTAAGTACTCCAACACTCGTGAACGCGCCCAGTACATATCGGTATCGTCATTGAAGATGATATAGACATAGGAATCACCAAAGAACGAGTAGCCACGAACTGTTTCAGCACCCGGTACAGCTAACATGGCGGTGGTCAATGGATAGGTCACCTGATCCTCGACCACCTGTGGGGCTTGACCCGGATAACTGGTTTTGATGATTACCTGAACATCTGACAAATCAGGAATGGCATCGACAGGTGTATTTTTAACGCTGTATAAACCGCCAAATACGATGGCGACAGTGGCAACCAGCACTAAGAAACGGTTGCTAATAGACCAGCGAATAATTGCATTGATCATAGTTCGCCCTCACCCGTGCTATTCGTCGGTTCGAGAGATTTGAGCACATAATCAGAACCTTGCTTCGCCACTAGAAACCGAATGGTTTGACCCTCGGCAAACTCAGATAAATCAAGGTCATCACTGGCTTGGAAATTCATTTCACCCGCTTTCCAATTCCACTCAGGGACTGGCTGATGTTTTACAGTGATCATGCCAAAATCTGCCATCAACATGGTAATGTCACCCGTTACCCAAACTTCGCCGGCGATCTTGTGTTTGTTGACCTTGTAATCAACAACCTCGTATCGCCCTGACTCTGTCTTTCGCATCTCAAAGTCAATTGCCTTACCACGTTCCACGTCACTCATGTCCAAGCCTTCCGCAAAGGTGAAGTTCATCACCATGCCCGGCCAATCCCATTCTGGAACAGGCTGATGGTTAATCATCACCATACGACTGCCTTGCATAACGTCGGAAATTTCACCGTTCGCCCATACGGTTTCAGCTTCTTCCTCAACACTATTGATGCGTGACAGATCAGCAGATTGGCTCGATTCAGAATCCAACATGAAGTGCGCAGAAGTGACAATGTTTTCACCTTGCTCCAGCCCTTGAAGCACTTCTATTTTTTCGCCAGCTTCACGACCAACCTCAATACGAGCAGAGCGATACTTGCCAGAACCTTCTGACATCACCACTCGAGTCATACCACCGGAGTGAATCACCGAAGATCTTGGGATAGTAAGGACAGCTTCATCACTGATGGGTTTCAGCGCAATATTGGCAAACATATTTGGCTTAAGCTCGCCATTTGGGTTGGAGAACTTCAAACGAACACGCAAGGTTCGAGTTTTTGGATCAAGGATTGGGTACACGTAATCGACATTACCTAACCACTCTTTGCCGGGAATGGCATCTAGAGTCATCACCGCATTGCTGCCTGACGAGATCCAGTGCGCTTGACGCTCAAACACCTCAGCATCAACCCATACTTCACCTAATGGGCCTGCACTGATCACCGCTTGTGCAGGTGAAAGGTAACCACCTTCTCGGATATTCAGGCTTGCGATGACACCATCAGCTGGCGCTTTGACTTCAATGGTTTGCGAAGCTTTGCCTTTGCGCGTAATAGAGCGGATTTGAGTCTTATCAACACCCAAGGTAATTAAGCGTTCAGTCGAACCTTTGATCAAACCTTTACGACCCGTTTTATAAGCACTGATCAACTCGTCTTGTGCTTTAACAAGCTCTGGAGAATAGAGTGTGAAAAGCACATCACCTTTGTTTACCTTCTCACCTACTGCGTTGATGGAGAGTTTTTCCACCCAACCAGAAACACGGACGTTGGTTTGCCATAGCGCACTTTCATCAAATGCCACGTAGCCAACCGTTTCAATGCGTGGTGATAGCGCTTCTCTCGTGACTTGTGCGGTTTTCACGCCAAGGTTATTTTCCACAAAAGAATCAATAAACACGGTTCCGGGCTTATCTTTGGCTCCGCCGTTCACATCGTCAGCATATACAGGGATAAGATCCATCCCCATTGGTGACTGACCCGGCTTGTCTCGCTGATAATTTGGGTCCATCGGAGCCACCCAATACAGAGGTTCATCCTTGGTTTGTTTACTTACTTCGGCGCCTGTACTCGTTGCCATTGCTGACATGTTATGTGCTGACCCAACGACAAAGTGATTCACACTAAAACCCAATGCACCACCGACCAATAAAGCGATTGTTGCTACTTTTACTGTACTCATTGTCTATTCCCTTATTGATTGGCTGTGTGTTTAGTTGCGCTTGAGTTGAGTTGTGGTTGGTTTACTTGGTATTCAAAGCCACTGACTAACGCCGCCAGTTTGCTGTTAACGATGTTGAGATCGGTGATCAAACGTTGTTGCTCTAACTTAAGCGCCAACTCATCGGTCGTTGCTAAAATGACATCGTTAAACTGAGCGGTATTGTTTTGATAGCCCCTCTCAACCGCACTGATTCGTGCTGCGGTTTGAGGAAGCAAAGACGTTTGATAGCGCTCTAATCGCTGGATCAGATTTGATCTGTCCACCAGCAATGCGTTCACTTGTGCGTTCATTTGGGAAAGTAAGGTGTCTTTTTGAGATTTAGCCGCACCAACTTGATACTGAGCAGCCGATAAGTTTTTATCTTGTCGGTTCCCTGTAAACAGCGGGATGTCGACTGTCAGATAAGCACTCACCAGATCAGAAGCAGGTTCACCCGCCATGTTGTTGGCTTGACGGTGTGCATACATCACTTCGACCCCAAACTGTGGCGTATAAGCTTGCTCTGCTAACTCAACCTGAGTTTGATTGGAGGAAATACTGACATCGGAGATCTTAACCAAAGGATGGTCAGTCAGTAGCTGGTAGTGCTTGGATGAATCGATATTGGTCGCTAATTTGCTTTCCAACAACGACCAATCGATTTGGTTAGTTGCATTCAGTGTGCCCTGAGAATCAAGAACCTGAGAGCCTAGCCAATCAGAACCCAACCATTCAGAAAGCTGAGAGATTAGACGACGCTGAACCTGCTGGTTTGCCTGAAGTTTCTCATCAAGCTTGCTCACTTGGAGCTGAGCATTAAGCAGATCTTGCGCTTCACTTTTACCAATCGAGTAATTGGTTTGTACATAGTTTTCAAGCTCAACCAACAAACGACGATTTTGACGAATCACCGACTCAGCCTTTTGCTGATAACCTAACTCAAGCCAAAGCTGCGTCATGCTATTCGCAACCGTCAATTCTCTTGCTTGCACCTGCAAAGCCAAACCATCCGCTTGCTGCCCCGCTTTTTTCTGCTGTAGATCCAGCGTATCGCCACGTTCAAATTGCTGCATCAGACCAACCGAGATATTGGTCATTGGGTCTTCATCAAACTGGAAGCGATCGACTGGCAGACCACCAAATCCGACTTTTAGTTTCGGATCCATCAAGGTTGCGCTGGCAATGCCCGTTTCTCGCATCGCTTGAGACTGAGCAAAGTACTGTTTGCGATTTCCATCTTCGCTTAAAGCAATCTCAATCAGTGTATTGAGTTGCTGCGTCGAGCTTGCTTGGTCATGTGCTGAAATGTGTTGAGCATTTGAAGCTGACGCCGTGGTAGCCGCGAGCGTAGCACTTGAAAACAAGGCCATAGGCAAGGCAGCAGCAACCACTAAGCTCGTGTTCATGACAAACACAGAGGTTGTTGGTTTCATATTCACAATGAATGTCCATATCTAGCGCTAATTAGCGCATAAAAAAGAATGGCTTATCAGATTTATCTAACTGATATAACTGTATTTTTAGATATAGATTTATGCGGAAGGTGGGCGTAGCAAAGATTGAGCGCGTGCGACTTTCTGGCCAATCGTGACCGATTGAAAACGAGCTAATGAAAAGGAAAGTTGATCAACGGCTTGAACAGCCTGGATTGGATAGGGACTTGCAGAACACATTGAGGCACAGCAATCGGCACTCGAACAATGGTTACCCATCATCGGACTGCCGTCTTCGCTCATTGAAGACATATCGAATTGAGCCATCAAAGCATGGGCACTCATGTTAGAGTCTTCAGCGTGTACTTCTTCACTCATCACATGGCATCCCGCCTTTGAGTCATTAACCGAAGTATCGCTGTGGTAACAAGCCGACTTACCCGAGCTCATTTCCAACATCATTACTTCAGTCATCAAGGCTGAGGAGCTTGAGGCATAGCTAGACATCAACATCGCAATGATGCTGAAAACAATAATCCAAGTTTTTCGGAATGTGTTTGTCATAGCTTACCTTTGAATTTACAACGCAACTATAAACGTTCCCCTTAGGGTAAGGTCAATGCCATTGTGCCGATATTTGCCTGACCGTTGAAAAAGTATTCATCCTCTCTTTCATCAAAATGAGATAATTCTTCGACTTTGCAGTTTTTTCTTTAAAAATTATCCAATTAGCTAGCGAAACCTCTATCTGTGTATTTTACTTAAGATAGTGCAACCACGATTCACGGATGATAAAAATGGCTAACAAAAAAAACGTCGAAGCAAACAAGAAAAATACAGAAATCAAAAATAAGAAAAGTAACAAGCTAGAACAAAAGAAACCAACACAAAAAAAGAAGCGCAGACTGCATTCACATCTAAAAGTGAATATCCCACTTTTTCAGTCACTCATGATGATTTTGCCATCATTGGCTAAACACGCTGCTGCAGAGAGCATAGACAATTCCAGTGACGCTGCAGATCAAGTAACCGCAAATAACGTGACAGCAAAAGATTCCAGCGACCACCATGGAAAAACCGACTCATCAGCGGTTACTCATCAAGAGGCTCAAACGAGCGACAGCGACGTAAACTCGACCTTAAGTGCAAGTCATGCCGCCCATGGTTCGAGCTCTCACCTGGTTCCTTCTCATCATTTATCGACGCTTTCTCACCCGCAAGTCCATTACATTCCTTCGGTATCGATGCCTACTATCTCCTCAGGGAGTAACGGTCAGCCGACTCATTCGAATGCGCCTACGACGCCCGCTTTACCCGTCACCTTTATGCCAGAAGTTATAAAAGGTACCTACGGAGAGCTTCATGTTGATGCCAATGGTCAATACACATTCGTATTGAATCCAAATTCTCCTCAATACATCCTGTTAAATCAGCACCAATCAGGTACTGACCATTTTGCGTTACATCTATCTAATGGCTCGAGCATCATTGTTCAGGTACCGGTAACAGGTAAGCAAGACACGCCAAATATTTCTGGAGACCTAACAGGTGTCGTAACAGAAGATCACAATATTGATTCACAAGGCTTGTTACATGCGAACGGTAAAATTGATGTCATAGACCCTGATCAAAATGAAAGTTCGGTTACGCCGGAAGTTATCTCAGGTAAATATGGTTCATTAACTATCGATGCTGATGGACACTGGCAGTATCAAGTTGATAACTCGCTCTCTAATGTTCAAGCTTTAACCGCAGCCACTTCATTGCACGAAAGCTTCACTATTCACACCAAAGACGGCACACCGCAAACCATCGATATGACGATTGGTGGGAACGACGACAACGCCGTAATTACGGGTGTGGATGCTGGCACGTTAACTGAAGATTTAACGACACAAGTTCAAGGGCAGCTTTCGGTAACGGACTCTGATCTTGGAGAGGACCACTTTCAAGCCTCACAAGTGACTAGTAATTTCGGTACGCTAAGCATAACCAAAGACGGTGCGTGGACATACAGCTTAAACAACAATAACCCAGTAGTTCAAAGACTTGGCCAAGGTTCAACTGCGACAGACATCGTCACTGTTCACTCAGCTGATGGTACAGCGCATCAAGTTATGGTTACGATCAATGGCACCAACGACCATGCAGTAATCACGAGTAGTACAGCAAATTCACCAAGTTCGTTTTTCGCTATCGGGACAAGTAATGGCTCAAGCCAAGTTACTGAAGATAAAGACCTAACGGTTTCAGGCCAACTCAACATCACCGATATCGACTCAAAAGAGGCGCATTTTTCTAATTCCGACCTCAAGGGGACACTGGGTACTTTACACCTTAAAGACAATGGCGATTGGACCTACGATCTAGATAATAAAAACCCACAAGTTCAGGCTCTTGGTCAAGGCTCTGCGACAACAGACATCATAACCATCCACTCCGCCGACGGCACTCCTCATCAAATTGCAATTACCGTTAACGGCACCAATGATAAAGCCGTGATAAGCGGAACCAGTGCCGGCGTGGTAACCGAAGAGTCCCAACTTCAGACCTCGGGCACACTTGCGGTAACGGATGTAGATACTGGCGAAGCGCACTTCGCTACTTCATCCACAGGAAGTACCGATATTGCAGGCTCGTTTGGTATGCTACATCTAACCGATTCGGGGGCTTGGACGTACGATCTTGATAACACTAACCCGACCGTTCAAGCATTAGGTAAGGGCTCGACAGCTACTGATACCATCACCGTTCATTCTGCTGATGGCACGCCGCATCAAGTGACTATCACAGTAAATGGCACTAATGACGCAGCTACTGTCAGCAGTGCGACCGTTGCCATCTATGAAACCGACAAAGCGGTAACCACCTCAGGCACCCTCACCAGTACCGATGTTGATAACCCAGACAATACCTTCACACCAGATTCTATCTCAGGCACCAACGGTGATCTCACCATTGATACCACTGGCCACTGGGTATTCACCGCCAACAGTGCGTTTAATCAATTAAACGTCGGCGATAAAGTAGAAGAAACCTTCACGGTGTCGTCTGTTGATGGCACACCGTCCACTATCAAGGTGACAATTAACGGTACTAACGACACAGCTACTGTCAGCAGTGCGACCGTTGCCATCGATGAAACCGACAAAGCGGTGACAACCTCAGGCACCCTAACCAGTATCGACGTCGATAACCCAGATAACGCATTCACGCCAGATTCCATTGTTGGATCTAACGGCGACCTAACTATTGATGCTAATGGGCATTGGGTGTTCATCGCCAACAGCGCGTTTAATCAATTGAATGTCGGCGATAAAGTCGAAGAGACCTTCACGGTGTCGTCTATTGATGGCACACCTTCGACCATCAAAATTACTATTAATGGTACCAATGACAAAGCCGTGATAAGCGGAACAAGTGCTGGCGCGGTCACCGAAGAATCTCAACTTCAAACCTCTGGCTCACTGACTGTGACTGATGTTGATGCCGGTCAAGCGCACTTCTCCAATACCGATATTGCTGGGACTTTAGGCACCTTACACCTCACTAATTCGGGGACATGGACTTACGACTTAGATAACACCAACCCAACCGTTCAAGCGTTAGGTAAAGGAACAACCGCTACCGATACCATTACTGTTCATTCTGCTGACGGCACACCACATCAAATTACTATTACGGTTAATGGTACTAACGACAAGGCCATCATTGGCGGGACAAACTCTGGTGCAGTGACTGAAGAATCTCAACTTCAGACGTCAGGTACACTGACTGTCACTGACGTAGATACTGGTGAAGCACACTTCTCCAACACTGATATTGCAGGCACATTAGGCACTTTACATTTAACTGATAACGGCACTTGGACTTACGATTTAGATAATACGAATCCACAAGTTCAAGCGCTAGGCAAAGGAGCAACCGCTACCGATACCATCACTGTTCATTCTGCTGATGGCACGCCACATCAAGTGACTATCACAGTAAATGGCACCAATGATACGGCTGTAATTGGCGGTACAAGTGCTGGCGCAGTAACAGAAGAGACACAACTACAAACTACTGGCACATTAACCATTACTGATACCGATAGCGGTGAAGCACACTTTGCCAATACTGATATCCAAGGCTCCTTAGGTACATTACATCTAACAGATAATGGCGCTTGGACGTACGATCTTGATAACACCAATCCTATCGTTCAAGCGTTAGGTAATGGCGCAACCGCTACTGATACCATTACCGTTCATTCAGCCGATGGCACACCTCATCAAGTCACCATTACAGTGAACGGCACTAATGATAATGCTGTGGTAGGTGGAATAGATACTGCAAGTGTCACTGAGAAAGCTGCTGGAGATAATATGTCACCAGATCATGCTCAATCGGGTATGGCGACACTTCGAGTTAGTACACTAAACGCTAATGGACATTTATCTGTGATTGATCCTGACTCTGGTCAGTCTGGCTTTGCTGATAATAATGTGGGGTATAACTATCACGGTACATATGGTGACTTAATTTTAAATCCAAATGGCGATTGGAATTACTATGCCGATGCTGGAAGTCTCAGTCACATTGGTGGAAGGCCCACGACCAGAGGCTCCGCTATCGATAAGTTAGGTGAGGGTGAAACACTCACAGACACTATCACCGTTCACACAAAAGATGGAACACCACATAATATAGTCATCACTATCAATGGTAGTAACGACAGGCCTTATTGCTCTTCAGAAGTACAACTCAACGCAGGTACTGAAGATACGAGACAAACCATTACAGCTGCACAACTGTTACAAAATTCAATAGATGTCGATAAAAATGACTCTGGACTGCTTACAGTAGCAAACCTTCATCCAGATCACGGCTCGATTTTAGATAACCAAAATGGTACATACACTTTCACACCAGAAAAAGACTATAACGGTAAAGTTCATTTCACCTATGATGTCAAAGATGCACATGGCGGTGTCACTCATACTGGAGCTACCAGCAGTTTAAGTGCTGTTGCTGATAAAGCGGTTATAAGCGGTAGTGATACCGGAACGATTATTGAAGATCATAATGTGGGTCACAGTTCATTACAGCCTGTCGTTGCATCGGGTTTGCTGAGTGTGACAGATCCTGATGCAGGGCAAGACCATTTTCAGGTCAATCTGTTATTAGGAGAACAGGCGATTCACGATCCCTTTGGTGGTTTTTTACGCATTACACCAAGTGGCGCTTGGGGATATGAAGTAGCCAATAGTCGCTTGCAATCATTAGCTGAAGGTGAAGTAGAAAAAGTTGTATATCGTGTTTACTCTGCAGACCACACTGCCCACGATATAACAATAACGGTGACAGGCACCAACGATCAACCGAGCATTACTGCGACGACACTTGCACATGGCACTGAAGATACGCATTACCAAATGCAAGCCAGTCAGTTTGGATTCAGTGATATCGACACAGGCGATACGTTACATTCCATCGCAATCACAGATCTACCATCAGCAACACAAGGTAAGTTTGTACTTGATGGACACGATGTTACAGCGGGGCAACACATCCCTACAGCTGACATCAGTAAACTTCAGTTCGTTCCTGCGCAAGATTTTAATGGCGATGTTCAGTTTAAATATACTGTTAACGATGGGCATGTTGACTCACAAGAGGCTACTAACACTCTTCATATTGATGCGATTGGAGATAAAGCCGTTATATCAGGTGTGGATACTGGCGATGTTTATGAAAACAGAAACCCTGATATGTCGCCAGACTTTGCCCAGTCAGGTATGGCGCATTTAACTAATAGTATGATTCATGTTGAGGGGCAACTAACAATCATCGATCCAGATACCGGCGAGAATAGTTTTGATTCTAAAGGTATTGGTTATACCTATCATGGAAATTATGGCCATTTGATTCTTAATACAGATGGTAAATGGTTTTATGGTGTTGCGACCGGCACTGCTGATGTAAATGGTGGATTAACAACAAATGTAGGATCGACGATTGATCAACTTGGTGCAAATGAGACACTCACTGATACGATAACGATACAAAGTAAAGACGGTACCAGTCATGATATTGTTATCACCATTCATGGCGACAACGACCGTCCATACTGCTCTTCAGAAGTGCAGCTCAACAGCGGTAAAGAAGACCTCGCGCAAACCATCACGGCCACCGAACTCTTAGCAAACACTATAGACGTGGATAGCAACGACCTAGGCAAACTCACCGTTGCGAATCTGCTAGTCGATCACGGGTCTGTTGTCGATAATCAAGACGGCACCTACACTTTTACTCCAACCAAAGACTATAACGGCCAAGTTCATTTTAGCTATGATGTGACAGATGCGCATGGCGGAACGACTCATACAGGGGCGTCTACCACACTCACCGCTACCCCAGACGGCGCCATCATTTCAGAAGTAACAACTGACCACGTCACTGAAGATGGTTCACACAGCAGCCACAATGCAGGGGTTACAACTGAGCTCGCGAATGGAAGACTACAAGTTGTGGATCCAGATAGCGGGGAGAATAAATTCCAATACAGCCAGTTTGGTGAATCAGCAGTTCACGATCCGTTTGGTGGCATGTTACGTATTGATAGCTTGGGCAATTGGGGGTACAGCGTTAATAATGCCAATTTGCAACACCTTGCTCAAGGGCAAACTGAAACCGTTATCTACCGTGTTCATAGTTATGATGGAACGGCATACGAGTTGCACATAGACGTTGTAGGCACCAATGATGCGCCAACCGTTACCCAAGTTGCGCTAAGTAACGGCACTGAAGACACGCATTATCAAATGCAAGCGAGTCAGTTTGGATTTACGGATGTTGATAGTGGCGATACGCTACATTCAGTTGCAATCACAGATCTACCACCAGCAACACAAGGTAAATTTGTGCTTGATGGACACGATGTT
>NZ_JBFRSN010000134.1:0-9884 GCF_041473595.1 Vibrio sp. 10N.222.46.A1 | reverse complement strand
CTTAAAGACTGGCCTTTATTATTGCGCGTTGTTGACTCACTATTTGAGCTGTGGAGCAGTTCAATTAGTGAGAAATTAGAAATTCACCCGCTGGGTCAACAATCACTTTGTCACTCATGCCTTGACGACCAAGCAGCATCATATAAGTCATATCTTGACGGTTGCTTAGTGTGATATCGATAGGCCACTCCTGACCACCAATTTTTAGCATGGTTTCAATCACACAACGGTGTTCAACTTCGCCGTTCGATGATTTGATTCTTTTACTCGTTTTCAGTTTCGCCTTGCAGCGTACTGTCTCTTCTAGGTGGTAAACGTCTGGGTGAAGATCGAACTCAACGAAGTTTTCACCATCTGTTTTTACACATAGTAGATTGTCTACGTGTAGAGAAGAGGTTTGAGCCCCTGTATCAACACGTGTATGTAGTCCAGTTATCCCTAACTCTGGTAAGCAAAGTGCTTCTGTATTCCCTATGATCATTTTATTGTTCATGTTTTTTCCAATCATGAGTAAACGGCGTTTAATCAGCCTTTGCCACGAGTACGGTTAGCGTTTGGTTTTGCATTTTTTTCAATGAACTCGAAAATCATGTCTGCCACATCTTTGCCTGTTGATTTCTCGATACCTTCTAGGCCTGGAGAAGAGTTCACTTCCATTACAACAGGGCCATTCTTAGATTGTAGAATATCGACGCCACATAGGTTTAAACCCATGATTTTAGCCGCATTGATCGCTGTAGCGCGCTCTTCTTTGGTTAGTTTAACCAGTTGAGCTGTACCGCCACGGTGCAGGTTAGAGCGGAATTCACCCTCACCAGCTTGGCGTTTCATTGCTGCAATAACCTTGTTACCCACAACAAAACAACGAATGTCTGCGCCGTTAGCTTCTTCAATGAACTCTTGAACCAAGATGTTCGCTTTTAGGCCCATGAATGCTTCGATAACGCTTTCAGCTGCTTTGTTTGTTTCTGCTAGAACAACGCCGATACCTTGAGTACCTTCAAGAAGCTTGATAACCAGTGGCGCACCACCTACGTTTTTGATCAAGTCTTGAATTTTGTCTGGGCGGCTAGCGAAACCTGTTTTTGGTAAGCCAATACCTTTACGAGACAACAATTGTAGTGAGCGCAGTTTGTCGCGAGAACGACTGATTGCTACTGACTCATTGATACAAAAAGTGCCCATCATTTCGAATTGGCGAACAACCGCAGTGCCGTAAAAGGTAATGGAAGCGCCAATACGTGGAATAACAGCATCGTATTGAGGTAGCTCTTCACCCATGTAGCGAATCTTCGGATTGTTACTCGCGATATCTATATCACAGTGCAGCGTGTCGATAACATCGACCTGGTGACCACGAGCTTCTCCTGCCGCTTTTAAGCGAGAAGTAGAGTATAGATTTTCGTTGCGAGAAAGAATTGCGATACGCATGGCGTTTCCTTAGTTAATACCTGATTGGTAACTGCAAATAAATTAGTTGTTAGCTGAGCTTTCAGTTTTTCTGAGGCTCCTTGCTTGCTTCGGGGCGAACCTTAAGGCTTTTCGTTTAACTAAGAAAACGAATTAAATTTGTCGAGTCGACAACAGAAATTTATCGTATGTGTGAGTGATTGGTACAGCAGGGTTTAGAGGGCGTTTTGAATGGAAAAGCGAGTTGAGACCTAACTCATATTGGGGGTAGGAGCATATTAGGTTGTACTCAACTCGCGTTAACTCGGTGCTTAAAAGTGTACTAATAACGCCAGTTACATAGCTCTATAAGTGTTCGTAGTGCTTCTCTTTCGAGCTTGCTACCGGTGCTTTTAAGCTTATTAAGATAGTATTTTCTCATGATGATTACTTCTCTTGTATTAGGCTTTGGTGGGAACTCAAAGTTCCTTGTTGACCCATTAATTATGGTCACTTAATAGGAAGTAATAAACAGATGGGTTTTTACTAGGTTGTTCCTGTTTTTGTCTTTTAGCGCTACTTTTGGGCTGATGTGTTTTATAATGAGCTTAATCAGGAAGGGTTGTTTCTAAAAAGGTTCATTATTTGTCTGATCTAAACATGATGCGTTACTACACAAGGCTGGATTCGTTCGAACCTAACCTCTCACATTCGGTTACCTTAACTGAGGTGGCAGACAAGCTGTTCACCAGCTTGCGCCATGCACGAACCTTGTTAGGCAAGATGCATCAGGCTGAATGGTTGGTGTGGGAGCCAAAAGTCGGCAGGAATCAACGTTCTAATCTGACTGTACGTTTTAGCAATCAAGAATTGACTCAACATGTTGCCAGTAAACTGATAGAGCAGGGCAAATACGAAAAAGCACTCTCAATTTTAGACAATGACCGCGCTGTATTTGGCTCTCTCCTCCAAGAAACCTCTGGCGCGACGATGCGTGAAGGGCTGCTGCACGTTCAATTAACCTATAAACGTAAGTTTGAAGACTTGTTCCCGCATCATATTCACCGCAGTAGCGAACGCTTTTTGATCAGGCAAGTGTTCAGTTGCCTCGTCACTTGTAATGGCAAGGGCAAGTTGAAGCCTGAACTGGCGCACCATTGGGAATATGATGCTGAAAAATTAGTTTGGACCTTCTATTTGCGCCCCGGCTTAACCTTTCACGATGGCCAACCCGTTGACGCCAAGCAGCTCGTGTCGTTGTTTACCGCCTTACAACCGCTACCTTTCTATCAGACAGAGTTAGCCCATGTAGCTTCGGTTTACAGTGAACAGCCGTTAAGGATCAGCTTTCAATTGACCAAAGCCGACACCGGCTTCGCGGGCTTATTGGCTGGCGTTAAGTATTCGATTCAACCTGCTGCGCAAGTGACTCGTGAGCCATCGCCCTTAAATTCGGTGTCTCATGCCGTGATTGGAACCGGCCCATTTAAAGTGGTTGAGGTTAATAACGAACGTATCAAACTTGCCGCGTTCGAACACTATTACGGGTGTCGTTCCCTGACGGATGAAGTGACGATTTGGCAATTCGAAGAGTCGATGACGGGCAGTGCTCGCTTTGATGACAGCCAAATGCAGGTGTCACCTTATGAAGATTCGTCTTGTTTTCATCAACTCGGAAAAAGCGACGCGAAGCTGGTGTCGGCTGAAACTGATGGCCTTCGTAGCCGAGTCGAGGATGGGTGTCTGTTTATCCTATTCAATCAGAACTCAGCGGCTAGTCCACTAAATAATGAGCAGCGAAAATACCTTTCAGAACTGACCAACCCACAAGCGATTTTGTCTCAGTTGGAACGTAATAAGGGTTTGTTTAGTGTCTCTTTAGCTCAAAACATACTGCCAAGTTGGCAGGATTTGTATCGAATGCCTGCGAAAGAGACGCAACTGCCGAAAAAGATGAGCATCGCCGTTTACAATTACTATGCGCTCTATCGATGTGCTATCTGTGTGTCAGACATACTCAAGCGATATGGCGTGGAAGTGGAGGTGAATACCTACAGCTTCCGAGAATTGGCGCAGCTCTCTCAGAGTGGAGAGTTAAAGGAGGATCTGGTGCTGTGTAACCTGAATCTCGATGATAATGCCCCGTCTTCGCTGTTTTCGTGGATGATGAATGATCCTGTTTTGCACTCTGCTTTGGGAGAGATGAACAGTGATTGGCTCAAACAGCGCTTAGATCAGCACAAAGCATCGGTTGAACTGCCGAATTACTTGGCTGAGTTGGAGCCCGTTGCATCGACGTTGATTTCTGATTATTGGTTAGTGCCTATGTTCCATCACCTACAAACCGTGCGTTTCCAAGGCATTTTGAAAAACGTCGCTATCACCAACTGGGGATGGCCTGACTTCAAAAATGTATGGTCTGCTGATTAGCCTTTCTTACTAAATAACTAAGTTAGCTCGTTTTCAAAGTCGGTTTCTCCAAAATCGACTTTGGCATGCTCACGTCTAGGTAAATTAAAAATTACACTCATTGGTTTACTTTTTAATTTTGGTATGTAAACTAGTCGGTGTAGTTTTTGCGTTGGGATAGACCCAATGATTAAAGAGATACCAATGAAAAAATATCTATTACCGATTTTAGGAGTACTTGCCGTGGTCGCTATCGTAAGCACAGGTTCACAATCAAATGACAATCTAGATAAGCTTCCGAAGAAGTTTGTTAACAGTGAGCTGGAATACAAATCGGGTATGTCTGATATTTTTTCAATCTTGAAAGCATACGTGACAGTGGAAAGGAATGAGCCCGTGCCGCGCGCTGCATTGCCTTTGATTCCAATGACAGCTGAGCAATTGATCGAAGAACAAGACGACGTTGCTTACCGCTTAGGTCACTCCAGTGTGATGATGAAACTGGATGGGAAGCTAGTGATGACTGACCCTGTGTTCAGTGATCGTGCATCACCCGTGCAATGGATGGGGCCAAAACGTTTTCATCCGACACCAATCTCACTGCAAGAACTGCCTGATATTGATGTGGTGGTGATCAGCCATGATCACTACGACCATTTAGATAAAGGTGCGGTTAAAGTATTAGCCGACAAAGTAGGGACATTCTTGGTGCCACTTAGAGTCGGAGCGCTACTTGAAAAGTGGGGCGTGGATAAAGCAAAGATCATCGAGTTGAACTGGTGGGAATCGGCAACGGCCTCAGACATTGAGTTTACTTTGACGCCGACACAGCACTTCTCTGGACGTGGCTTGCTTGATCGTGACCAAACACTGTGGGGTAGCTGGGTTATTAACGCTTCAGACAAGAAAGTCTTCTTTAGCGGTGACTCCGGTTACTTCAGCGGCTTTAAAGAGATTGGTGAGCGCTACGGGCCGTTTGATTTAACCATGGTCGAAACGGGCGCATACAATTCACTTTGGGCGGATATTCATATGTTCCCAGAACAGAGTGTTCAGGCACACATTGATCTGCAAGGTAAGGTGATGATGCCAATCCACAACAGTACCTTCGACCTTTCTATGCACGATTGGCAAGACCCAATGGAACAAGCACTGGCGATAAGCAAAGAGCGAGATGTACAAATGGTAAGCCCTGTGATGGGTGAACGTTTGGTGATCTCAGAGCCCGTACCTGTTCAGGCATGGTGGAAACTGTAATTGGATGCCTACCCACAAGCTATAAATTTCAGTATTATAAAGCCCTATAATTTCAGGGTGATAAGACATGCAAAGTAAGTTTAAACAAGCGGCAAAAGAGTTACTAAGCTACCGAGTTGCTGGTATGAAAGCAGCGCGAATGAGTGAGCAATTTCGCCCGAACAACCTTGAAGATTCTTTACACATTCAAGCATCAATGGTTGACCTTCACCGCAGTAAAGTCGGTGGTTGGAAATGCCTGTTGCCATTGAGCGAAGAGAAGTTGATCGTTGCGCCTATTTTCGAAGATAGCGTTCAGTTTGGTTCTGAATGCGAGGCTTTTTCGGATAACGGAGTAGTTCGTATTGAACCTGAAATTGCTTTTGTCTTGGCCAAGCCTTTACCAGCAAATTCCAATGGTTACACTGAAGAGCAAGTTAATGAGGCTATCGGTTCGTGTCGCATGGCTTTAGAGCTTATTCAATCCCGCTTTGCTGATGATAGTGGCGTAGAGTTCTATGAGGTGTTGGCCGATGGCTTAGCTAATCAAGGTTTGTTTCTTGGTCCTGAGCTTAGTAAAGAGAGCGCTTTTGCAGCAGCGAACTTTGAGATTACTATTACTCAAGATGAGAAAGTGCAAGCCTTCTCTGGTAAGCACCCAAACTCACTACCACAAACTCCTATCTATTGGCTGATTAACACTATGACTCAACGCGGTGTTAGCTTCGAAGCGGGTGAGGCCATTATTACCGGGTCATATTGTGGTGTTGTTGAAGTCGAATTCGATCAACTAACGACAGTACGTTATGACGAGTTAGGCGAATATGAAGTGATATTTAAACAAAAGTTATAAAGCTTTCTGCTTACATGATCTGTTATCCAAAGGCTGCTTACTTGGTTAGTAAATAGCCTTTTCTATTATGTGATGTTCAATGGCGTGCTTATTACTTTGCATTAAATTGGGCGTTTAGACGTCTAGACGTTGACAACCTCTAAGTGTGACATTAGTCTGCTCATCTTCCTGTTCTATTGCGTTGATGTTCCATGTCCAATTCAAAAAATTCTAATGCGGTAATTGCCCCTTCGGCAGTTGCGCTTATCCCTCTTATCGTGTTCCTATCGTTGTTTATTGGCGTAGGTACGTACTTGTCGCTGCAAGGCGTCGATTTTGCTTTCTATCAGCTTCCAGCTCCAATTGCAGCTTTGCCTGCTGTGATGTTAGCGTTGTTGCTAAGCAAAGATAAATTGAACCGCGCTATCGAACAATTCTTAGGTGGAGTAGGTCACAAAGACATTATCGCAATGTGTATGATCTACCTATTGGCGGGTGCTTTTGCGGCTGTGGCTAAAGCGTCTGGTGGCGTGGACGCGACGGTAAACCTAGGTCTATCGGCGATTCCGACAAGCATGATCCTACCGGGTATCTTCCTAATTTCAGCTTTCATTGCGACCGCAATGGGCACATCTATGGGTACTATCGCTGCGGTAGCCCCTGTTGCGCTAGGCATTGCTGACTCAGCTGGCATGAGCATTCCTCTAACCGCTGGCGTGGTGCTAAGTGGCGCTATGTTTGGTGACAACCTGTCTATCATCTCTGATACCACGATTGCCGCGACACGCTCGCAAGGCTGTGAGATGAGAGACAAGTTTAAAGAGAACATCCGTATTGCACTGCCTGCTGCACTTATCGCGATTGTTATCTTTGCTTTCAACAGCACAGCGACTCAGGTGCCTGAAACGGGTCCAATCGAGTGGCTGAAAGTACTTCCGTACATCACTATCCTAATCCTTGCGGTATCGGGCATGAATGTATTCGTTGTGTTGACGATTGGTATCTTGCTAGCGGGTGGAGTGAGCCTAGGTTCTGTTGAGAACTACGGTATGACTGATTACGCTCAAGACATCTACGCAGGCTTCGGCAACATGCAGGAGATTTTCTTATTGTCGATGCTAATTGGCGGTTTGAGTGAGCTCATGCGTCGTCAAGGTGGATTAGCGTTCCTGACTAACTTAGTAAGTGGTGTGATTCGTGCGTTTGGTTCTTCACACTCTAAGCAAGCAAATGGCCGCGCAAGTGAGCTAGGCATTGCAGGCTTGGTATCAATGGTGAACCTATGTACGGCAAACAACACGGTAGCAATCATTGTGTCTGGTAGTGTTGCTCGCCAATTAGCTGAAGAGAACGATGTATCTCCTCGTCGCTCAGCGAGCTTATTGGATATCTTCTCGTGTGTGATTCAAGGCGTGTTGCCTTACGGTGCGCAGGTATTGCTATTAGGTTCGGTATTTAACCTATCGCCTTTGGATATTGTAGCTAACTCGTACTACTGTTTTGCTCTTGCAATCGTGGCTGTGGTTGCTGTGTTTATCAAACACCCAGCGCGTCAAGTGGCTCAAGCTTAGTAGCAATTGTTCAAGTTGAGTGATCTCAGACTCTAATAAGAAGGCTCCGAAAGGGGCCTTTTTTGCGCCTGAAAGAATTGTTTGGAAGCTAATTCTGATTTGAATATAGACAAAACCGCCCATGTGGACGGTTTTGAGTCTGACTAAAGTTGGCTTTCAAGCTCGCTGGCCGTTGCGACATTGCAGTAACCAAAGCTAAGCGCTGCCATGAAAGCGGCATGGACATGAGCTGCTGGAACCTTAACGCCATTGAACTCCATGTCTAAGGTTGTGCAAGCGTCATGCGCTACGTGGCATTCGTAGCCAAAATCGGTAGCCGCACGAGTCACTGCATCAATACACATGTGGCTCATTGCGCCAACGATGATCAGTTTCTCAATGCCTTGATCTTTTAGCACCTTGTTCAGTTCAGTATCTCTAAAGCTATTGATTTGATGCTTTATGATAACAGGTTCACCCTCTAGCGGAGTCACGCTGCTGTGGATTTGAGCACCGTCTGATTCTGGTAAGAAGAACGGAGCATCAACCGTCGGAAACTCATGACGTACATGAACCACAGGAAGTTGCTTGTCTCTGAAAGCGGATAATAACTGTGCACCTTTTTCTGCTGCTTGCTCTGTTTCAGACAGCGCCCATTTTGCGCCCTCGTATGAAGGGAAATAGTCATTTTGAAAGTCGATAAGTAGTAGTGCAGTGTTCTTCATATTCTATACCTTTGTATTTAGTGTGTTGCGGTGTAGGGGTATTATGAATACTCTGTAGTTTTTATCGCACGTCAAAAATGACAGACTCTATGGCAATAGTGACAAAATCAGTTGTGGTCGAAATCATCGACTACCCAGGCTCTCTGCAAAGTGCCGTGTTTGGCGTGAAAGAGTTTCTGCAGATGGCAAATTCTCTTGAACCTTCGCCTGAGAAGACTCAATTCAACGTTCAGATCCAAGCGCATGACAGTGTTAGCGTGTCGAACGCCGATATCATCATACTCCCACCGAATTTAGATGGTTGTTACTATCTAGAGCCGAGTGACACCTTGCTTGAGTACCTGATTGAGTCTCACCAAAGGGGGGCGATACTTTGCTCAGCTTGTGCCGGCGTGTTCATTTTGGCGAAAACAGGTTTGTTAGAAGGGCGAACCGTGACCACGCACTGGCAAGCGCAGCAGAAGTTTACGGAGCTTTACCCACAGATCGCAGTCGATATCGACAAAATCTTGATTGATGATGCGGATGTGATGACCGCTGGTGGTTTGATGTCGTGGATGGATCTCGCTTTGTTTATCCTGACCAAATACACGACACCGACCAACACTCGTAATCTAGGTAAATATTTGGTGCTTGATACGGGCTTGAGAGAGCAGCGCTACTATCAGAGTTTTGTGCCGAACTATGCTCACGGCAATGACAAGATTGTGTCGGTGCAGCGTTTTATTCAGAAGCATCATCATCTCCCTTTGTCGCTCGATCAATTGGCAGAAGAAGCCTTCATGACACGAAGAACCTTTATCCGACAATTTACTAAAGCGACCAGTTTTACGCCTATCAATTATATCCAACACGTACGTATTCAAAGCGCATGCGAGTTATTGGAAAGCTCTCATAAACCGGTAGAGCAGATCAGCTATTTGGTTGGTTATGAGGACGTAAACAGCTTCCGAAAAGTCTTCATGAAAATCATCGGCTTAACACCATCAAGATTTCGTTCTAGATTTCTCTCTGAGGAATGATTTTTTAATACTCACCATTCCTCATGTTTATCGACTCGTACAGTCAGTGATCATCTTGAAGGGGCCTAATTCAGTTTCTTAGTCACATACTCTTTGTTTCTGACCATTAGCCACATCAGGCCGCCTAGCGTACCGATGGATAATTGGATAAAGCCGAGGTTTTCAATCAGCGACTCTGGGCGGATTGAAACCAACACCATACCAAGTGAACCACAAATCATGCTAAAGAACTGAATCAATGCGACGGCAGAGCCCGTGTCATGATCTTGCTGGTTCAGCATTAAGTTGGTGCCCGGTACTCGCATGATGATAACCATCAGCGTCGCTGGTGCTGCGATAAACATAAAGAACCAAGGGGACAAGTCGCCGATGGTTAGGGTAAAGATTCCTGCTATCGCCAATAAAGCAAAACATCCAGAGATGACCTTTTGAACTGATATTCTGTAGGACAACTTCATATAAATTGTTGGGCCAAATGAGGCGCACAATGCATTGAATGCGAACGCGTAACTAAACTGTTGTTCGGTCAATCCAAAGTGATCGATGTAGATATAAGAACCCGCCGCAAGAAAGCCCATCAATGCCATCGGTATGATAGAGAAAATGACCAGCAGCTTGAGGAACGAGCGGTTTTTCATGACCACGCCCATCCTTCCCCATGAGCGGAACATAGAACCTTGGTATTTGGTTTCGAGTGTTTCTCGATAGCAGCAAGCTAAAA
>NZ_JBFRSN010000133.1:0-3044 GCF_041473595.1 Vibrio sp. 10N.222.46.A1 | reverse complement strand
AAATAGAATAGCCTATACCTTTCAATAAGTTAACACAAAGACGCCTAATCTTTAATGATCGTTTTTTTTCAATTTACTGAAAAAAACTGAAATAATTGAAATTTTATATTGGGCAATTTATGCCATTTCTAACAACTTTAATCTATCCCGAACCCCATATAGCAAAAGGCTTCGCACCCCGTCAGTAAGGCGCTCTAAGCCCTAGTTTTTCATAACTCAAAAACTGTAAAAAAAACTGATCGAAAAACGCGCAGGCGGGTGAGGAGAGTGCGGATTTTGTCATCCGGTCTAGGTGTTTCGTCGCTCTGTGGTTGCTGTTTTCCCTGTAATGGCGTTGTTCTCATTTTGCATTGATACAGGCATAAAAAAACGCAGCCGTTTGGCTGCGTTGTTTGTGAATGATTATCTGGGTTAACTGGTTTGTGTGATTGGATCGAGTCGCCCTTTCAACTCGGAACTCTCCGTACCATGCCCTCGAATTGCGCTCGCTTGAACTGGAGCTCTCGTTGTCGCAGGGCCAGCCGCGACTCCCTTGTGCGTATGCGTAGCTAATGTCTCGGCCAACTCTTTCACTACCTGCATGAGTTCAGACAAAAGAATCAAGACATTCTCTTGCTTAGAGCCTACCCATGTTTTGGGCGACTGCAACCATTGATGTTCAGCGGCAAAGCTCCTACGCACTTTTCCTATAGCCTCTACCAATTCGCCAGCAGTAGCCGTTTGTATATTACCCAAACTCCCCAACACAATATCATCACCAGCAAGTAGATTAATCGCACCCAATGCTTCTATGAGTTTTTTACCAATCACCTCTTCAACGCTGTGTTCATCGACAACTAGATGATGCTGTCCAAACTCACCACGATAACGTTCAACCTGGTCTATCTTTTCGAACGCTCTTTGTTTTTGTGTCTGGTCAGTTTGCTGACTTATGTTGCCCGCAGCATCGATTCTATTGCTAACTTCTTCACGTTGCTGCTGCAATTGCTCACCTGGCTCTATCGACGGCAACGCATAATCACGACCATAAACACCACGAACGATAGGTCTATCGTTTCGACCATACGCGAAAGCAATTTCGACTAACGTTCCCTCAAGTGGATAGGCTAACAAACCTGATTCATGTCCACTCATGTGAACAGGCAAAGGGATCGAACGATAGACAGGTACATTACTGTCTGGGTTTAAGTCTTCATCAAGCACCTGAACATCAACCGCAAACCTTGGCCGGAATGGGTCAGCGACTTGCCCTACTGTTACCTTGTCTCTCACCGCTTCAACTCGACCAAATTTTGGCAAATGAAAACCGGCGGCCAACTCTGGAAAGTTTTGCAGTGCTTCGCGTTTCTTTGGTGGAACTTCGGATTGTTCATTTTTCCAATAAGCGGTCATTTCATCTTCAATCAAATCCACTCGATTAACTCGCTTATCGTTCATGACCCTACCCGGCCTAAGCATTGGAAACGGTACAAAAGTGACACTGTTACCACTTTGGCGACTGGTAAACTCTTCCGGCATTGGCATCGGTTTGTTATAAAAATGACTATCTTGATACGACCCGAAATAAATCCTCTGATCAGCATCTTGAAACCAAACACAGTCGAGAATAGAAAACGCTTTGGCTACTTGTTCTAAACATTGATAGCCCGTTCCTTGGCAAACAAAGTTCGGGATAGTCGTTTTGATGTAATCAACCTCTGGCAGGTTGAACTCAAGCCCGGTTAACTCAGCAAGAACACCGATCACATCCTCTGCCGTTGGATGCTCTAGGCTAACGGCCCAGCGCTTAGACAAAATACCAACCAATTCTTTTGCCGTAATTTTATGGTAGCCATTTGCTGCGGGTTGCACTTTGTCGATATACCCCTCAAACCAAGGGGCGGTTTTGCTTTCGTATCCGATATCAAAACGCACTAATTCAAACAGCTCTGGCTTCTCTTTGGCTTCAATTTCGAAGATCGCAACACTGCCTAGTGATAACTTTAAACTCACCATGTTACTCACCAGTTTTACTTCTTCACCACTGATAAACAAACGTTTCTCTAACTTCATTGAGTTGCTTCCTCTGCGTTATTCAGAGCCTGTTTAAGTCTTGTATTTTCTCGCTGTTCAGGTTTACTTTGTTCTTTAGCGCGTTGCTCTTTTTGCTCTCCCACACTGTTGTGTTCCCGCAGCTCAAAGGAAACATTCCAGGCCTGCAGTGTTTCATGCTCTCTTGCGTTGATACGACCAGTAAATTTCACATTGCGAATTTTAAGCGCCAACGCAATGTCGTTACCGATTCGATAAACTCTTCGCGTGTTGGTTTCATCTTTACTCGAAGCAAACGAATACAACTGAGTCAGCGTTTCTGCACGCGTAAAAGGAACACGACCACTAAAGGTCAATTTTTTGCCTTTATCGCCTTGCTCTGCCGTATCGGTTCCCGATGATTGACCGCTCATGTCTTGGTCTTTTAGCTCCATCGACATTTCAACTTTCATTGAATCCAAGTTAACCGGCACACCATCAAGAGCTAACATAGCAACTCCTCAAAAAAGGTCATGGGTTCATGACTAAGCAATAAGCTCACCACTGTGAATTGATGATGGTTTGGCGTATCCGCTTTGTTAAGCTGTGTTGCAATACTTTCTGCACTCCCAGTAGCGGAGAAAACATAAACATTTCCTTTTAAGTTTTTCAGCGCATTTATCTGGGTTTTAATATCACCCAACTTATTGGCTCGCTTAGCCGCAAGTGACTGTAATTTCCCAATTACATGACTTTCATCATCTGCTAAAGATTCTATTGTCGCAATTTGTGCCCCTTGCCAATGCAAAGCGTCATACAATGGTTTGGGGTTGAGTCTTGCCAAAGGTTTAAAACGAAGCTGGGTGATTGCAGCAGGTTGATAAAGTTTGTCGGTTTCATTGGTCACCTGTGCCTGAGCTTGCCTAGCCACCTGAGCCCAATCAGACAGAGGGAACACAGAAACAAGATCACTTAACTGGCTAGCAAACTGGGCTAACTGCGAAGCTGTCACCATAAACGCCACACAATGAAGA
>NZ_JBFRSN010000132.1:0-10278 GCF_041473595.1 Vibrio sp. 10N.222.46.A1 | reverse complement strand
GAGTAAATACCTCGCCAAATTTCAGATACAAAAAAGGAACGCCTCGGCGTTCCTTTTTATTATTTGTTTGTTAATTCAGATTGATTAACATACAACCTTAACAGCCAAACCACCTTGAGAAGTCTCACGGTATTTGGCGTTCATGTCTTTACCGGTTTCTAGCATTGTTTCGATAACTTTATCTAGAGAAACAGTCGGAGCAGAAGAACGACGAAGTGCCATACGAGTCGAGTTGATTGCTTTAACTGCAGCAATACCGTTACGCTCGATACATGGAACTTGTACTTGGCCAGCAACTGGGTCACACGTTAGACCTAGGTTGTGCTCCATGCCGATTTCTGCAGCCATACATACTTGCTCTGGGCTACCACCCATAAGCTCAGCAAGACCAGCAGCAGCCATAGAACACGCCACGCCAACTTCACCCTGACAGCCAACTTCAGCACCAGAGATAGAAGCGTTACGCTTGTAAAGACCACCGATCGCGCCAGAAGCTGCGAAGTAACGGATGTAGTCTTTCTCTGTCACTGTTTGAATGAACTTATCGTAGTAAGCCAATACAGCAGGGATGATGCCACATGCGCCGTTTGTTGGTGCCGTTACTACACGACCGCCAGCTGCGTTCTCTTCGTTTACTGCGAAAGCAAACATGTTCACCCAGTCAACAACTGTCATTGGATCGTTAGTTGTTTTTTCTGACGTGATCAGTTGTTGGCGAAGTGCTGCTGCACGACGAGGTACACGCAGTGGACCAGGCAGGATACCTTCAGTATTCATACCGCGATCCATACACTCACGCATCGTTTTCCAGATGTTAGCGAAGTAAGTGCGAGACTCTTCGTCTGAGTGGAAAGCCGCTTGGTTTTTCATAACCAGTGTACTGATAGAAAGACCACTTTCTTTACACTGATTAACCAGCTCTTCCGCTGTTGTGAATTCGTAAGGTGCTTTAATTGGGTTTTCTTCTTCTTTGCCGAAGTTCTCTTCGTCAACGATGAAACCACCACCAATTGAGTAATACGTTTTTGAATATGCGACTTCGTCATCAACCCAAGCATGAATGCTCATGCCATTCTCGTGTAGAGAAAGGTTGCTAGTGTGGAAGTTCATTCCGCCGTCGCGAGGGAACGAAACAGTATGACAGTGCATACCGACAGGTAGACGTTCAGTTTCTTCTACTCGAGCAATGAAGCCTGCAATAGAATCGATATCAACACGCTCAGGAGTATTGCCAGCAAGACCCATGATGATTGCGATATCTGTGTGGTGACCTTTCCCTGTCAGTGATAGTGATCCATATACGTCCACGGTGATTTTAGTGATGTCGCGCAATTTTCCCATTGAACGTAGGTCATCAATAAATTCTTTACCCGCTTTCATTGGTCCAACTGTGTGTGAGCTCGATGGACCAACACCGATTTTATAGATATCAAATACACTAATCATAGCGATTACCTCAAAAAGAGAGCCTCCCAAGGGGAGTAGGGAGGCTCATTTATTATCATTATATTTTTTGTCTAACCTCGCCATATAAGATGAATGTCATCTTATAAAAAGGGCTTGAGATTAAAGAGCGCCGTAGATTACAGAACTAATAGCCGCTAGACCACATAAAGCTGTAAAGATTTGCACAGGTGCTGAAGTTTTGTACTTAGCCATAGCTGGTACTTTGTTCATTGCGAATACAGGCATTAGGAACAGGATAGCTGCAATCATTGGAGCACCCATTGTTTCAATCATACCTAGGATGCTTGGGTTAACTACCGCAACAATCCAAGTTGTAACAACGATGAACGCTAGAGAAGCTTTCTCAATCGTGCTGATTGAAGAACCAGAGCGAGACTTGATTAGACCAACAAGACCTTCATGAGCACCTAGGAAGTGACCGAAGTAGCTAGAAGTGATTGCTGCGAACGCCACTAGAGGACCCATGTAAGAGATAAGTGGAGACTCATGAACGTTAGCTAGGTAAGAAAGAACCGAGATGTTTTGAGATTGCGCTGTTGCTAGTTGCTCTGGAGATAGAGAAAGTACTACAGAGAATACGAAGAACATTACAAAACCCATCAGCATCATTGCTGCGCCGCCAGTGATCGCGTCAGTTTTCTTAACCGCGTCTTCACCGTACACACGACGTTGCTCTTTAGAGAACTGTGAAATGATTGGGCTGTGGTTGAAAGAGAACACGATGATTGGAATCGCAAGCCAGATAATAGAAGGCATTGCTGACCATTCTGGGCTTGTTTCCATCATTGAAGTGTTCCAATCAGGAACTAGGTAGAAAGACAATGCTAGTAGGATGAATACTAGTGGGTAAACCATTGCTGAAGTTGCTTTAAGCATCAGCTCTTTACCGAATACAACACCTGCTGTCATAGCAAGGATAAGTGCACCAGAAAGAAGAGGACGAGGAATAGATTCCATGCCCATTTGGTTTACTAGGAAAGAGTCAACCGTGTTTGTGATACCAACACCGTAGATAAGAACGATTGGGTAGATAGCGAAAAAGTAAGCGAAAGTAATAAGGTTCGCGCCAGTCTTACCGAAGTGTTCTTCAACTGTGTCTGTAATATCTGCTTCAGGGTTCTTAGAAGACAGTACGAAACGAGCTAGAGATTTGTGTGCGAACCAAGTCATTGGTGCCGCGATTAAAGCTAGGATAACTAGTGGCCAAAAACCACCCGCACCAGCTTTGATTGGAAGGAATAGTACACCAGCGCCAACTGCTGTGCCGAATAGTGATAGACACCAGGTAAAATCTTTATAGTTAAACTTGCTTGTATCTGTAACGGCATTTGCCGAAGAAGTTGTTGTGTTCATGTTAAATTACTCATTTTTTGGGAACAGGAAATAAGTCGGGGCTAATTCTGCAGAATTTTCTTCTACAAAAAATAGATCTAAATCATGTAATGAAACGGCGTGTCACATGATATGCGAAAAACGGATTTTTGATCACGAAAATAGCGTGCCACAGGTGATTTATGCTCATGCCTGCTATTAGTTAATCTTATGCGAAAGGCGGAGTTGTACAGAATTATACCAGGGAAACGTTTGCGTAAAATTGGATTAATAAATCTGTTCCATGGAAAAGGCTGTGTTTGTTAACAAGGATTAAACAAAACGTAGTTTCTATGTAATTTGTTGCACTACATGTTGCTGCAGTGATTGGATGATTTGAGCCGTAACGCCCCAAATTAGGTGCTCTTGGAAGGGCATGGCAAAAACACGATGCTTGATTTTTTTTAAGTTAACAGTGTGGCTGTGTAACTTGGCTTGGTCTAAAACATAGGTGGCGGGTACCTCAAAAATCGAAGCAACTTCGTTCTCATCGATGATGGGTTTATAGTCCGAATCGACCACTACAATAATCGGTGTAACTAAAAATTTACTAATGGTACTCAAAGTAGGTAATTGCCCAACAATTTTAACCTGATCCGATCGAATTCCGACCTCTTCGTGAAGTTCTCTAAGTGCGGTGAATTGCATAGAAGGATCGGAGAGTTCGTGTTTCCCTCCAGGAAAGCTGATTTGACCAGGGTGATGTTTTAAATGAGCGGCTCTTTTCGTAAAAATAACATGTAAACCATCCTCTCGTTCCACTAAGCCGACTACCACTGCTGCTTTACGCAATTGATCGTCATTGATATGTGAAACGCGCTCAACGGATTCTGGGTGATAGCCAACGGTAGAGTTGAGCTGGAATTGTTGAAGGAAGTTATCTTTGTTCATATAAAGCCAATATATTGATTATTATGATTTTAAGTATAGTCATAACCGTGTGTTGATTACCAATTTCGAATTTGCCTTCACTTTCCTCCGTTAGTACCGGCAATAACTGGAAATAAGAAGGGACTGGGTAGCGGCGTTTTTCAAGGTAAATGTTCCCAATCTTCTAAGAGTGACGGATTTTGCTATATTTGAATATGTGTACTTCTACTAGTAAGCGTTATCCATGTCATAAATTGGGTGATGAAACGTACATTTTCTGTTTAAGAATTTGATAACAATGACTTAGTGGACCATTCTAAAAAGAAATAGAAGAAAAGGTATGAAATGAAAGGAATCATATTCACCGAATTTTTAGAGCTTGTTGAAGACAAGTTTGGGTTAGAGCTTTTGGAAGAAGTTCTAGAGATGTCAGAAGATGAAGGGATCTACACATCAGTCGGAAGTTACGACCACAAAGATCTTGTTCGATTGATTATAAACTTGAGTAAGAAAACCGAGATTGATGCAGCGAGCCTGCAACGTGTTTTTGGACAATCGGTTTTTAAGAACTTACTGGCCTCATTACCGAATAAAGCGAGCCTCGCCCACAGCAACACCACTTTTCAATTTATTCAGCACGTAGAGCGTTACATTCACGTAGAAGTGAAGAAGCTCTACCCAGATGCTGAGCCTCCACAATTTAGCTTTATCACCACGACCGAAGCGCAACTTGTTTTTGACTATAAAAGCGCACGATGTATGTCTCACGTTTGTTTGGGATTAATCGAGGGGTGTGCTGACTATCATGGTGAAACCATCGTGGTAGAAATGACACCTCAGAATGATGACCAAAGTGTGGTTAGGTTTAATCTCAAAGTAGAAAAGTGATATGGATCTGGCATCTGCCCAAGAGAAAAAACTGAAACGTCAAATAGCAGCACGGAAAGCGGCTGAAGCCTTGTTGGAGCAAAAGAGTCTCGAACTGTTTGAGGCCAATCAACAGCTTGAACTTGCGTTGCGCCAATTAGAAAAGCGTTCAAATGCGAATATTCGACGGATCGAATTCCAAGAACAAATCGACAACCTGTTGATTGATTTCGGACGCGCGTTTCTGAGGAGTGATCTCGATGACGTGATGTTGTCCCAATTGACGGCGAGTGTAACTAACAGTTATCTAATTGAAGCCAGTCGCTTGGTGTTACCCCCCAATCTAATCCCTCAGTTACAAACCCATGACTATGGTGATGAAACAGTCGAGGTAATAGAGAAAGACATTCAAGAACCTCATTGGCAAGGTTGCTTGCTTACCGTGCCATTAGAGGTCGAAAAAGTGATTGTGGGCGCGTTAATCGTTCAGGTCAGGTTGTTAGATCAAGACTACGAATTCATCCAAAGCCAACTGTTGTTAGTGACGGACCTTATCTGCAGTGCGTTAACTCATCAACTTGCGATTAACCGAAATATAGAATCACGTAAACGAGCGGAAGAGTCCGAAAGGGCAACGCGTGACTTTGTCGCCATGATTAACCATGAATTGAGAACCCCACTCAATGGTCTTCTTGGTAGTGCGGAGTTGATAAGCGACACCGAACTGAGCAGTTCTCAACGTGAGATCGTGAATAACTTGAGCCAATCCGGTGAGTTTCTTAGAACCATCATTAATGACCTTCTCGATTACAGTAAAATCAATGCGGGTATGCTGGAATTAATTCCCAAAACATTTGCACTCCAAGATTTGAAAAATACCATTGATAGTATTTTTACCAATCGAGCGCTTGAAAAGCAGATCCAGTTTGATGTCAATGTAACCGTTGGGGTACCCAGTCACTTTTACGGTGACTTAGAGCGTATTACTCAATTGTTCGTGAACTTAATCGGCAATGCAATTAAATTCACCGATCAAGGCCATGTGAGCGTAGAGATAAAATGGCTTAACGACCAATTTATTTTTTCTGTTGAGGATAGTGGCGTTGGTATTGCTCAATCTGCTATTAAGACACTGTTTGAACCTTTTACACAGGCCGATAACTCAAGTAGCCGAAATTACGAAGGGACAGGGCTTGGTTTAGCGATTTGTCGCAAGCTAGCTGCGTTAATGAGGGGAGACATTGAGGTGAGCAGTATTGTTGGTTCGGGTACGACATTTACCATTTCACTCCCTCTTCAAGTTGTCGATACACTGGCTGAGCGCGATAGTGTCGCCAAAGGTTTTGAGTCTGAGGTTGAATTGACATTGCTTAAAGTGTTGGTGGTTGATGATATTAAGATGAACCAGATCATCATCCAACAAATGCTACGCAAATACGAAATAGAGCCAGCGATTGCCGGTAATGGTATAGAAGGGTTGGAATTAGCGTCGAATAATGAGTATGACATTGTGTTTATGGATTGCCGGATGCCAGTCATGGATGGTTTTGAAGCGACGAAGAAACTGCGAAGTTCAGGATATAGCCAACCAATTATTGCATTAACCGCTGGTACGACAAAAGAAGAGCGAGAGTTGTGTATTGAATCTGGTATGGACGATATATTGAGTAAACCCTATACCGCTAACGACTTAGTGATAATGCTGAATAAGTGGGGCTAATAAATATCATTGCCTTTGTAGTGAGTGAATATGCAACGTTATTGATTTGTCTCTAATGTCTTGAGTATATTGTCAATGTAACAAGTGAGCTGACAATGCTATACGTTCACTTATTTTATTGGTCGCTTTTATTAATTATATTAAGGAGGTTTGAAAAACTATAAAAATGGATTCGATATGAAAAAAATGATAGTGACGCTTGCTCTAATTGCACCTTTATCTGCAGTGGCTGCACAAAAAGACCCAAATGGTTTCTATATCGGAGTAGGAGCTGGTTCAACTGAACTTGATGATGGTGGTTTTGGTAAGGCCATAACTCGCAAAACCACAACAACTGAAACTGAATCACCTTCTTATAAACTCATTGCCGGTTATCAGATCAACCGTATTATTGGTATCGAAGGTCAATATACTAAATATGGAACGTCTACAACAAAAGTAGGCAGTTCAAAAGCATTCACAACAGATTTTAGTTCAATTAGCGTTGCTGCGAATGTTGGTTATACGTTCGATATTGGTCTTCGACCTTATGCACTTTTAGGTTATAGCTTTTTAAATTCAGAAATTGAAAACAGTGCTAATAATAAATACTTTGCGACTAAGTCATCAACCGTATCTGGTATAAAAATGGGGGTGGGCGTAGAGTATGCAATTCCTGCTGCACCAGCTCTAGCATTACGTGCAGGTATTGATTGGGAAGCAGCTGATATCAAAGTGAAAGATGAAAAGAACAAAGAGTTATCTAACGTTCACACACTAGGCTCATTCTATTTGGCGACGACATACACATTCTAGACTAGTGTTATTGAAAAGCTAAGTAGGTGATTGCCCACTTAGCTTTTTTAATATTAAAGTACTTTCCAGATTGGCTTTTTAGCTGTTTTTAATAACCCGTTTTAATAAATCTAGATTAAATTTATCTATCAGCCAGTACAGGCAATATTCTACTCAGCTTATCAAGAGTCTCTTGGTACTCAGAAGCACAATCACTATCAAATACTACACCTCCTCCAGCCCAAGCATAAAGCGTATTGTTTTCTGCCACTAACGTACGAATCGTAATGCTGGTGTCCATTCTGCCATTACGGCTGATATAACCAATGCTACCGCAATACGCCGAGCGACGATGAGGCTCTAGCTCCTCAATGATCTGCATCGCGCGAACTTTTGGAGCGCCGGTAATCGACCCCCCGGGAAAGCAAGCCCTTAATAGGTCATGTGCTGAATGATGGACATCAAGCTCTGCCCTTATCGTGCTCACCAAGTGGTGCACAGCAGGGAAACTCTCTATATCGAATAGCTTTGGTACATGAACCGATCCCGGCTTTGCGACTCGGCCAATATCATTACGAAGCAGGTCGACGATCATCAGGTTTTCTGCCTGATCTTTCTCAGCATTCAACAGGTCTTGTGCATTGGCGTCATCAATCATGGAATTTTCAGAACGAGGACGTGTCCCTTTGATCGGCTTGGTTTCAATGGTGCCACTATTGAGCTCTAAAAAACGCTCAGGTGAGACACTGAGAATGGTGCAGCCTGCTAAACGGATAAAACCAGAGAATGGAGCTGAGTTGTACTTCTCTAACTTTTCATAAGCGAGCCATTCACTGCCTTGGTATTGGGCATTGAAGCGCTGAGCAAGGTTTATCTGATAACAGTCACCCGACAACAAGTACTCTTGAACGCTATCGAATTTATTGGCATAACTTTGTTCAGTCATATTGGATTGCCATGGGGTGGTTAATCCAAACTTCTGATGAGTTCGTTCTGCTTGTTCTGCTTGTTCTGCTTGTTCTTCTTGTTCTTCTTGTTCTGCTTGTTGGCTTGGCGATTGTTGTTGAGTTAACCAATCCCAATGGGTATCAATGTTTTGCCCAACAAGGAACGCAGCTTTAAGCTTATGATCAACAATCACAGCCCATTCATACAATCCAACCGCCATGTCTGGTGCAGAAATATCACGCTTAGCAAGAGAGGGAAGAGCTTCTACTCGTCGCCCTAAATCGTAACTAAAATACCCTAAAGCACCACCAACGAAAGGCAGTTCAGGGTGCTCACTGATTGCGGGTAGTAATTGCTGCTGATATTGGTCGAGTAGTTCGAAAGGGTCTGACTCTGAAACCTCGCACGTCTCATTAACATTGACGGTCGTTTTTGCACCGATTGTCTCGAAGGTGGCGATGGGTTGAGCAACTAAAATGTCGTATCGACTATCAACGTGGCTTTCTGAGGCCGACCGTAATAGCATTGCCCACGGCACGCTTTCAATATGAGAAAACAGCTGTTTAGCTAAAGTTGATTGATATTCAAGCGGCTTGATTTGGATAGAGCGAAATTCGTTGTTATTCATTTGTTTAATTTGTGACAAAGAGTTCGATCACTGCATGGCGTGTGAGAGGAAGCAAGAGTATCATAAATTGAAAATAAAATGGGTTCTTGATTAGAACGGAGTAATCCAAGTGGTTTAGTTTACAGCTATGCAAGCGATTGCTAAAGCAACTAAATACAGCTCAACACAATAAAAAGCTAAACCATCTAATCCGATTCGGCACACATAGCCAAACGATGAACCCACATGGAACCAGAACAATAAAGAGGCATGCAATGACGGTTATTCGTAAGCAAGATGTGATCAGCAGTGTCGCTGACGCACTTCAGTACATTTCTTATTATCACCCTTTAGACTTTGTCCAAGCCCTAGAAAAAGCGTACGAGAAAGAAGAGAGCCAAGCAGCTAAAGATGCTATTGCTCAGATTCTTATCAACTCGCGTATGTCTGCGGAAGGCCATCGTCCAATTTGTCAGGATACGGGTATTGTTACTTGTTTCGTGAACATCGGTATGGATGTTAGGTGGGAAACGGATCAAACAGTACAACAGATGGTTGATGAAGGCGTTCGTCAAGCTTACAACAATCCAGATAACCCATTGCGTGCATCTGTCCTAATGGACCCTGCAGGTAAGCGTATTAATACCAAAGACAACACACCAGCGGTTGTTCACATTAATATGGTTCCAGGCAACAAAGTTGAAATTCAAATCGCGGCAAAAGGCGGCGGTTCTGAGAACAAAACCAAGATGGTTATGCTGAACCCTTCTGATGATATTGCAGAATGGGTAGAGAAGACGCTACCAACAATGGGTGCGGGCTGGTGTCCACCGGGCATGCTAGGCATAGGCATTGGTGGTACGGCTGAGAAAGCCGCGGTACTCGCTAAAGAATCTCTGATGGAACACATCGATATCCAAGAGCTTATCGACAAAGGCCCAGAGAACGCAGAAGAAGAGCTTCGTTTAGATATCTTCAACCGTGTAAACAAACTGGGCATTGGCGCACAAGGTCTTGGCGGTCTAACGACTGTGGTTGACGTGAAAATCAAAACAGCACCAACGCACGCAGCCTCTAAGCCTGTTTGCTTGATCCCGAACTGTGCGGCAACGCGTCACGTACACTTCACATTAGATGGCAGCGGCCCTGCAGAACTAACGCCACCTAAGCTAGAAGAGTGGCCAGATATTACTTGGGAAGCAGGCGCAAATACACGCCTTGTTAACCTTGATGAAATTACTAAAGAAGACGTTCAAGAGTGGAAGACCGGCGAAACGGTTCTTCTATCAGGCAAGATCTTAACCGGTCGTGATGCAGCGCATAAGCGTATTCAAGGCATGCTTGAAAGTGGTGAAGGTTTACCAGAAGGCGTCGACCTGAAAGGTAAGTTCATTTACTACGTTGGCCCTGTTGATGCTGTGGGTGATGAAGCGGTAGGTCCTGCTGGCCCGACAACGTCTACTCGTATGGATAAGTTCACCGACATGATGCTAGAAGAAACTGGCATTATGGGCATGATTGGTAAAGCAGAACGTGGCCCTGCGACCGTTGAATCAATCAAACAACATAAGTCAGTTTACCTAATGGCTGTTGGCGGCGCCGCTTATCTTGTTGCAAAAGCAATTAAGAAAGCACGTGTGGTTGCGTTTGAAGA
>NZ_JBFRSN010000131.1:0-6208 GCF_041473595.1 Vibrio sp. 10N.222.46.A1 | reverse complement strand
AATTTGATGGGGCAGAGTACGGAGCGCTTAGTCTATCTGTCGAATTTTAATACGGCAAACTGGACATTTATCCAGTATCAAAATACCCTTTAATGAGTTATTTCCAATTAGGCTAAATCATTATCATGCAATGGATTATCGAACATCAAGCACCGCTTATTGCTGCTATTTCCGGCGCGCTCGTCAGCGGCGGTGTGGTGGGTTGGTGGATCAAACAGAAGTTCTCTTTTCAGCAGCGACTTCTTGAACAGCAACTAGAGTCCGACCGTTTGCTGTATGAGTCACAACAATCTCAGCTCAAATCCTCACTCGCAGAGGCGCAACAAGAGCTCAATGAGCTGGATGATGATCGAGATAAAGCGGCATTTGAACTTAAGCAGGCCCATGGCAAGGTGATGGCTGCGATGGAGAAGCTGCGCTATTTTGAAGCCGTGAAGCAAGAGCGTCAGCAGTATGCCGATGATATCAATATTCTTAAAGAGCATAAGTCTGAATTAGAAGCCGAACTTCGTGAGCAAGAAGCAAGGCATGACCAAGAAAACCTCGCCAACAGTGAAAAGCTGCAATTGTTAGAGCAGGCAGAGTCCCGATTGAAACAGCAGTTTGAACTGTTAGCGAATCAACTGTTTGAGAGCAAAACCGCCAAGGTAGATCAACAGAACAAGCAGAGCCTTGAAGGTTTGTTATCACCGCTGAGAGAGCAGTTAGAAGGCTTTAAGAAGCAGGTTAATGATAGCTTCAGTCAAGAAGCCAAAGAGCGTCACACCTTAGTACATGAGCTTAAAAACCTGCAACGTCTTAATGAGAGCATGACGCGTGAAGCGGTTAATCTGACCCAAGCACTAAAGGGCGATAATAAACAGCAGGGTAACTGGGGCGAAGTGGTACTGGCACGGGTGCTGGCAGAATCAGGGCTGCGCGAAGGTCATGAATACCAAACTCAAGTGAACCTGCAAAACGATGCGGGCAAGCGTTACCAGCCAGATGTGATTGTGCATCTGCCACAAGACAAGCAAGTGGTGGTGGATTCAAAAATGGCTTTGGTGGCGTTTGAGCGTTACTTCAATGCTGAAACTGATCAACAACGTGATGCTGCATTACGTGATCACTTGGCTTCATTGCGCGCGCACATTAAAGGCTTGAGCCAGAAGGATTATCATCAACTCAAAGGCATACAGAGCCTTGATTATGTGTTGATGTTTATTCCGGTAGAACCTGCGTTTCAGGTGGCGATTCAAGCCGACCCTAGCTTGGTTAAAGATGCGATGGAGCAAAACATTATCTTGGTTAGCCCAACCACCTTGCTGGTGGCACTGCGTACCATTGATAACTTGTGGCGCAACGATAGACAGAACCAGAATGCACAAATCATTGCAGAGCGGGCGAGCAAACTTTACGACAAGCTGCGCTTGTTTGTTGATGATATGGAAGGTCTTGGTAGCTCATTAGACAGAGCCAACCAAAGCTACCAAGGTGCCATGAATAAGCTGGTGACTGGTCGTGGTAATGTGATTCGTCAGGCCGAAAGCTTTAAGCAATTGGGTGTCGAGGTGAAGAAACCTATCTCGGTTGGCTTGGCGGAAATCGCTCAAAATGAGGCTTTTTCAGAAAATGCCTCCTTAGTAGAAAGACAACCCGCTGAGGATAAAGTAAACTAATCGGCCGCAGCGCCTCTAAAGAGAGAGTGTACTGTCGATGAGAACTTACCATGGTAGATAACAGCATTATGGACACAAGCGTGCAGACAAATTCAGCAGTAGAGTCAGAAACCACACACTTTGGTTTCGAAACAGTCGCGAAAGACCAAAAAGTCGCGAAAGTAGCAGAGGTATTTCACTCTGTAGCCGCTAAATACGACATCATGAATGACTTAATGTCGGGTGGTGTTCACCGCTTGTGGAAGCGATTCACGATTGATTGCAGTGGCGTTCGCCCGGGTCAACGTATCCTAGATCTAGGTGGTGGTACTGGCGACCTGACTGCGAAATTCTCGCGTATCGTTGGTGAAAAAGGCCACGTGGTTCTTGCTGATATCAACAACTCAATGCTGAATGTTGGCCGCGATAAACTGCGTGATAGCGGTATTGTTGGCAACGTACATTACGTTCAAGCCAATGCTGAAGAGCTGCCTTTCCCAGATAACTACTTCGATTGCATTACCATCAGCTTCTGTCTGCGTAATGTTACCGACAAAGACCAAGCGCTGCGTTCAATGTACCGCGTACTTAAGCCGGGCGGTCGTCTGTTGGTTCTTGAGTTTTCTAAGCCAGTGCTTGAGCCACTATCAAAGGTTTACGATGCATACTCTTTCCACCTATTGCCAAAAATGGGTGAGCTGATTGCTAACGATGCAGACAGCTATCGTTACCTTGCAGAATCAATCCGTATGCACCCTAACCAAGAAACCTTGGAAGGCATGATGCAAGAAGCGGGTTTTGAAAATACTAAATACTTCAACCTAACGGGCGGCATTGTTGCGCTGCACCGTGGTTACAAGTTCTAGTCGAACTTGGTAGCAGGCTCGTTGAGTGTGCTAAAAAATAAGAATAAAGATACAACGGATAGGTTAACGCTTATCCGTTTTCAAAGGTAAGGACAGTCATGCCATTTGATCCATTGGTCACCGCGGTTATTGAAACCTCTTTAAATACTTTCGTGAACGATGATCCAGCTTTGGTTCGTCGTTTGTCTCGTTTAAAGGGGCAGATCATTCAAGTTAATTTGAAAGAGCTGAACAAAACTCTCACTTTCGTTTTTAGCCAACAAATCGATGTGTTGGCTGACTACGAAGGACAACCTGATTGCTACCTATCTTTGAACCTCTCGGTACTGCCAGAACTGCGTGAGCAATCGAACATCACCAAACTGATCAAGCAAGATAAGCTGATCTTAGAGGGTGATATTCAACTGGCTCAGAAATTTGCTCAGCTAATGACAGACTGCAAGCCTGACTTGGAAGAGTGGCTATCGCGCGTGACTGGAGATGTGGTTGCCCATACCTTGGTACAAGGCGTTAAGAATGTTGGTGGCCTTGTGGCTAAGCAAGCGACTAAGCATCAAAACCATCTCGCTCAGGTATTAACTGAAGAGTGGAAGATTGCACCAGCGCCATTAGAAGTGGCACATTTTTGCGATCAGGTTGATGACGTGAAAAGCTCAGCTGCACGTCTTGAAGCTAAACTGAACGCTCTGTTGGAGAAAGCATGACCCCAACAGAACTGAAACGTCTTTATCATATTATCAAGGTACAGTTGGAATACGGCCTTGATGAGTTGATGCCTGAGCACCAGTTGACCAAGGCTCCTTTGCTGGCGAGAAAGTCACTGTTTTGGCTCAAGAACAAACATCAAGATAAAGAATTGGGTCATCGCTTGCGTTTAGCGTTGCAAGAATTAGGGCCTGTTTGGATTAAGTTTGGTCAGATGATGTCAACGCGTCGCGACCTATTTCCTCCTCATATCGCTGACCAATTGGCTTTATTACAAGACCAAGTGGCGCCATTTGATGGTCAATTGGCTAAGCGAGACATGGAAAAAGCGCTCGGTGGTAGCCTAGATAACTGGTTTACCGACTTTGATATCGAGCCATTGGCTTCTGCTTCTATCGCTCAGGTGCATACCGCAAAGCTCAAGGAGAGTGGTCGCGAGATTGTTCTGAAGGTTATTCGCCCTGATATTCGCCCGGTGATTGACGCAGATCTAAAACTGATGCACCGAATGGCGCGTATAGTCGCTAAGTCGCTTCCTGAAGCACGTCGTTTGAAACCGGTTGAAGTCGTTCACGAGTACGAAAAAACGTTACTTGATGAACTAGACCTGCGCCGAGAGGCGGCCAATGCGATTCAACTACGACGTAATTTTGAAGGCAGTGAAGAGCTGTATGTTCCAGAGGTTATCCCTGATCTAAGCAGCGAAACCCTGATGGTGTCAGAGCGTATCTACGGTATTCAAGTATCCGATATTGAAACGCTAAACGCCAACGGCACCAACATGAAATTGCTCGCGGAACGCGGTGTGACGGTATTCTTCACCCAAGTATTCCGAGATAGCTTTTTCCACGCAGACATGCACCCGGGCAACGTATTCGTTAACCCAGAGAATCCAGACAACCCTCAGTGGATTGGTTTGGATTGTGGCATTGTCGGCACGCTCAACAGTGAAGATAAGCGCTATTTAGCAGAGAACCTGCTGGCTTTCTTCAATCGCGATTACCGTAAAGTCGCCGAGCTGCATGTTGATTCGGGGTGGGTACCACACGACACCAACGTCAATGATTTTGAGTTCGCGATCCGTATGGTGTGTGAGCCAATTTTTGCAAAACCACTTGGCGAGATCTCATTTGGCCATGTGTTGCTAAACTTATTTAATACAGCAAGACGTTTCAACATGGAGGTTCAGCCTCAGTTGGTGCTTCTGCAGAAGACCTTGTTGTATGTGGAAGGCCTAGGTCGCCAGTTGTATCCGCAGCTTGATTTGTGGGCGACGGCTAAGCCTTTCCTTGAAACCTGGATGATGAATCAGGTGGGGCCGCAAGCTGTGATCAACGCAGTAAAAGAGCGCGCGCCATTCTGGGCAGAAAAACTGCCAGAGCTGCCAGAGCTGCTTTATGACAGCTTGCGCCAAGGTAAAGCGATGAACCATAGAATGGATCAGCTTTATCAAGGTTACCGAGATAGTAAGCGTCAGCAAGCAACTGGAAAGTTTTTGTTTGGCGTTGGAGCCACTTTAGTCGTATGCTCCGCAATATTAGTTTCAAGCCCTTATGAGCAGCTATCTATGGGCTGTGGCATCGCAGGTGTCACATTTTGGTTGCTTAGTTGGCGAGCTTACCGTCGTTAGACAGTAGACTCTCTTTATATTTTTTATGTGTAGACAGACCCGAGGACAATGACAATGGGTGGTATCAGTATTTGGCAACTTCTAATCATTGCTGTAATTGTAATTTTACTTTTCGGAACAAAGAAACTGCGCGGTATGGGTGGTGACTTAGGTTCAGCGGTGAAAGGCTTCAAAAAAGCGATGAGCGATGAAGACAAGCCTGCAGATAAGAAAGATGCAGACTTTGAACCAAAGAATATTGAACAGCAGAAGACAGAAGCTAGCGCTGAAACAACTGCTGAAACAAAGAAAGACAAAGAGCAGGCGTAAATCGTGTTTGATATCGGTTTTTGGGAACTGGTATTAATATCTGTCGTTGGGTTAGTGGTTTTAGGACCTGAGCGTTTGCCCGTGGCGATTCGTAGTATTTCCAAGTTTGTTGGACAAGCGAAAAGCATGGCAAACAGTGTGAAAGATGAACTTTCTCACGAGCTTAAGGTGCAAGAGCTGCAAGAAAACCTACGCAAGGCGGAAAAAATGGGTATGGAAGATTTATCTCCAGACCTAAAAGCGTCAGTCGATGAACTCAAGCAGGCCGCTGCTCAAGTTCAACGTCCGTACGCTAAGCCTGAGTCTGATAAGCCAAGTGAGACTGAACCTAGTGTCACGGAAACTGTGGAATCTGAAACCATTCAGGTCAACAGCGAAGCTTCAGCACCGTCAGATAAGAAAGCCGAATAGTCTCGCAAGGAGGAGTCGCCAGATGCTTGAGTTGCTAGATGTTTAAATCGATAGCTATTCAAGTAGATAACTATTCAAGTGGATACCAATTCAACTGGATAGATAGGTGCGCGGCTCCTTTTCGATCTTCCTGTTTAAGAGGTTTGACATGTCTTCGACTGAGCAGACACAGCCTTTAATTAGCCATCTTCTAGAATTACGTAATCGCTTACTACGCGCGATTGTCGCTGTTCTAGTGATATTTGTCGGGCTAATTTATTTTGCTAATGATATTTATGAATTCGTATCAGCACCTTTGGTAGATCGCTTACCTGAAGGGGCGACGATGATCGCAACGGATGTTGCATCGCCATTTTTTACACCACTAAAATTAACCTTAATCGCGTCTATTTTTGTCGCGGTGCCGTTTATTTTGTATCAGGTGTGGGCCTTTGTTGCTCCGGGTTTGTACAAGCATGAAAAACGCTTGATCATGCCGCTATTGGCTTCAAGTTCTTTGCTGTTTTACTGTGGTGTGGCGTTTGCTTACTTCGTAGTATTCCCATTGGTATTTAGTTTCTTCACGGCTATTTCCTTAGGGCAGGTAGAGTTCGCGACAGACATATCAAGTTATCTCGATTTTGTACTCGCGCTGTTCTTTGCTTTTGGTG
>NZ_JBFRSN010000130.1:0-11513 GCF_041473595.1 Vibrio sp. 10N.222.46.A1 | reverse complement strand
GTTCTCTTTATAGAGTATCGAGCCAATGTGGGTTCTTCGTTTTTATATGTATCTTGCTACCAAATCAAACACAGATTGATTAGAAGTCCGCTGTCATACCTACGTAGTAAGTACGTGGCTCTTCAACATAACCCATACTCTCTAGCTCTTGTGATACAGCTTCATCAGTCAAGTTAGTGATACCAGCGCGCAGTCGAACAGAATCATTAACGTTGTACACCGTACCGATGTTCAGTGTTGTGTATGCGTCTTGCGTTAAGTCGCTTTCGATATTGCGCTCTCCACGGTAACGCGCACTAATAAAGGCATTCAGATCGAAAGTTGGGCTCCAGTTCAGTTTAACTAAACCTGAATGCTTGTAACGCTCAAGCAGTTCTTCACCCGTTGACTTATCTTCTGTGTCTAAGAACGTGTAGTTACCAGACACGCCCCACTCATCGGTAATCTGGAATTGACCCGTAAGTTCAGCACCTTGAACCACCGCCTCAGATACATTGGTATAAGTACGCTTCCCTTTCACATAGCCAGTAGAGCTAGAACTGTCTGCGCATCCTTTACCCGATTCAAACACTCCGCCGCTCTCGCAGTACGTTTCATCGCGATCAATAAGGTCATTGATTTCGTTGCGGAACAAGGCACCTTCAACATTCCAACGTGGTTGGTTGTATATTGCTGCAATTTCATAGTTCAAGCTCGTTTCAGGCTTCAGGTTTTCGTTGCCATATAAATCGCACGCTCCCTTACAGCTATTAACAGTGTAGTCAGCTTGGTTTTGAGTTAACGAAGGCGCTTTAAACGCCTTACCCACGCCGCCTTTGATGATGAGGTCATTAGTAGTTTGGTGAACCAAGTACACACGCGGGCTGAATTCTTCACCGTACAATTCGTGCTTATCTAAACGTCCACCAATGGTTGCGGTGAGTTGTTCAGTCATCAACCACTGGTCTTGAACAAACAAAGCACCTTGATACGCTTCTGATGTACCGTTGGTCAAGTTTTCTTTGTTGGTTAATTCGCTCAACTGGTAGTCCATACCAAAAGTTACGGTGTGACTATCACCAAGATAAGTCGTTGCTGACGCTTCTACTATTTGAGTTAGCTCTTCTACATCGCTACTGTAATTGTTACCTAGATCAGCGGCATCGTTGTCTGTCACGTTTTCACGAGAGTAACGAACTTGTGTGTCACCCCAGTTCCAAAAACCGCTGTGTGTAATCGCTTGACTGTTACGTACAACATTACTATCCACTAGGTTCGAACCTGTAGCGTGTTCTGCTAAACCATCACGTTTATCGTCACTATAGCCAAGGTCTAAATCAATCGTCTGATTGTCTGTCATATTCCATGTCAGGTTGGCAAGCAAACTTAAAGTGTCGCGTTCCTCTAGAGCGGTAATATTCTCACGACCATTACCTGTATATGGTTGCCATGCGTCACGCGAGGTTTGATTTAAAGAAAAACGCGCAAATAACTCATCATCAATCAATGCACCGGACGTGGTAAAACCAACAGAATATTCTTCCCCACCATTGCCGTCTAATGGAGATGAAGTGTCCATGTTAATCGTTGAGCTCCAATCATTTTCTGGAGCTTTGGTGATGATGTTGATTGTGCCACCCATACCATCTGAACCGTAAAGTGCAGACATTGGGCCGCGGATGATTTCAACACGTTCGATTGACTCAGCTGGAATAGTCGAGAGATCGAAATCGTTACCACGAATGATGGCACTTGCAGAGCTTAAGCGACGGCCATTCACCATGATAAGCGTATAGTCTGAATCCATACCACGAATAGAGATCATCTGACGGCCAGCACGTGTGCTATCAAAATCAGATTCCACACTCGTTGATTCTGCAACGATGTCAGCCAAAGTGATTCCAGGGCTGTCTTCGATGTCTTGAGCGGTGATAACCGACATTGAAGCTGGCGCTTGTTTTAGAGCCATTTCAGTACGAGTTGCCGTAACAACCATTTGCTCATCTGTCGCTTGCGCTTCTTTTTGCGCTAACACGTTAGCCGATAGTGAGGTGCAAATAACAGCTACTGCGACCGAAAGGGGTTTACGAATCATAAGAGGTTTGCGAACTATAAGGGATTTGCGAACTAAAAGAGGCTTGCGAATCAAAAGAGATTTCTCAGACATGATATTTATTCTTATATGTAATTAGTAATGATAATGGTTTGCATTAAACAGCCAGTTATCACTCCAATCAACGAAAGTTTCATGCTGAAAATTCATTATGATTATTCATTTATCAAATAATGCAGACAAAATATATTCAATTCATTAGCATTGAGCCCGTAACATTCATGTGCCAGATAACTTAGGAGTATGTCTCTTTAAATAGTTCACGAATCCAACGACACATAGGGTCATTGTGGAAACGTTTATGCCAGTAGAGATATACGTCTTCTGATGGGCTCCTGATCGCTTTGGGTACGCGTTTACAAACAAGGTTTCTCTGTTTTGCTGCTTGTTGAGCAAAAGGTGTCGGCAGGTGAAAGATGATATCGGTCGCTTCAGCCATATCTGGAGCGACGTTAAAGTTAGACAGTTGAATCGGTATCGATAGCTGACGCTGCTTATCGATCAAGCCCAAATCTTTGAAACGACTTTCAATCGAGAGCTTCTTATCCCCTTGCAGTGAGATCTGGCCGAGTTGGCTACTCAATAAATCATCAACGGTGATCTCTTTATCCGCCAGAGGGTGGTCTTTGCTCATCAATAACCGATAATCGCGACTGATTACGAACATTCGATACAAGTTTTGTTCAGAACTTAATGGTTCATGCGTCGACAATACAAAGTGCGCATCACCTGATAACAGAGGTTCAAAGTGTCGCTTAGGAATCGAGTCGATATCGACAACCATATTCGGCGCTTGCTTGCGGATTTGTGCCACGACTTTTGGCAAAAGGTGTGAAACCTGAGGAACCAAGCCAAAGAACCGAACGGTACTATTACTCGTCTCCGGTTCAAATACGTCTCCATGGACCAATTTCTCAAGGCGTGTGAGCACAGAATTGAGGTCTTGCTTGATGACTTCTGCTTTCGGGGTTAGCTCATAACCATAGGCTGCGCGGACTAACAAGTCATCGTTGAATACCGTTCGTAGTTTTTGTAGTGAACGACTCACCGTCGGTTGGCTCATGTCCAACGCCAAGGCTGTGTTTGATACGTGCTTCTCTTCAAGAAGGTGTTTAAGAATAACGAGTAGGTTAAGGTCGACCTGGGCAAGATTCATTATAAGGATATTCAAAATACTGAAGATTCAATATGCGTATAGTGCTATTTCCCCAGAATTAATACAATTGATAATCACTCTTACTTTGATGTCATACAATGTGAAGTGCCGAATTTGATGCTAACTAAGTTTTTGAAAGGCTTATTTGGGTGACTTTAGACACAAAAAAAGAAGCCAAATGGCCTCTCTTTACCCTATTCACTCTCGCTGCTATTTTCGTTAGCGCTCAACACTCGGCGAATAATAAGCGTCCAACAGTGAAATGAAATTCCCTCTATCAAGTTCGCTAAGTTGATTAATGCCAGCCGCTGCTTTTCTTCCTCCACCAGTTACAAAGCTAGAGCAAATTTCATCTGCGCCTGTTCTATTGGATAGTGGTGCTCTTAGGCTAACAGTATAAGATTCGCCATCTTGGTTTTTCGTTAATACTGCTTGCGCTCGGTTTGGATCTTGATTCACGATCTCATTGCCAAATACACCGCTGATACGTCTTGCCCAAGTCTCACCAGGCAGTTCAAACACACGTGCGAATACACTTTCATACGCAGGGGCAAGGTTTGATAATTGCTGGCGGTCATTCTGGTAAGCAGCTCGTAGTCGATAAAACACCGAGTCTTTGTCATCCATAAGATCGAACGGGTTCGGATATTGATAAAGGTTTTGGTAGAGCTCAACTGGCGTGAAGTGCAAATCGCTCAGTGATGTACCGTAGCCGTTGTAATTAACCAAGGTACCTAGCTCTTCTAAGAACTCAATTTGTGATTGTTCGAATCCATTTTCATCAGCTAACTGTGCGGCCACTACTTTTAAATTATCACCAAAGGCCGCCGCGATTGCCCAAGCTACGAGTGCACCATTTAGCTTCTGGTTAATCAGTAAACTCGTGCAGCTCTCTGGAGAGGTGTCTATCAGAGTGTCTAAATGCTCAGAGATTGGCACGTCCCCTGTTCGATGGTGATCGCAGTAAAACACATCGATGTTGGCATCTAACAGTGAGTGCAATGCTGGCAGGTTCTTCTCCATCGACACATCAAGAACGGTAACGGAAGAGACATCATTTGGATTGCCCGGCTCTATGATTTGACTGGCAACTTGAGAAACCAATTTAATATCACGCTTTACACCGGTAACGAGTACGCTTTTTCTTGGTTCACTTAATCGCAGTTGTAGCAACGCGATGATACCGTCTGCGTCTCCATTGAATACGTCGTAGTGCATGCTGTTCCTCTTCCGTAAGATTTAACGTTTATTTGAAACGCGCCAAAGATATGGCTCACGTCAATGCGTTCGTTCATCGTTAGTCTGTCATTATTTTAGTTTTATTCCACAGATACTTAAGTCTATTTTGTAATGCCTTATTCTTATTTCTATCGATTCAGGAACTTGCCTATCCTTCAGGCACAAAAAAGGCGCGAATAATTCACGCCTTTGTTTTCTATGAACTCACGCCTTGGGTTTCAAATACTTAACATATTTGGTTTCTAACTTGCTCTAGCAGTCTTATGACGTCTTGAACTGTGCTACCGCTTGATCCATATCGTTCGCTTGCTCAGCTACTTTATCGACTTCGACCAAGCAATGCTGCGCCGAAGCGTTGTTATCATTCGAGATGGTATTCAACTCAGTAATTGAGTCACTTACTTGTGTCATTACCGCACCCTGCTCTTCAATCGCTGAAGCAATACGTTCTGAGTTGCCTTGAATGCTTTCCATATCACTCAAGATCAGTTGCAAGCTTGCATCCAGTTCTTCTGAATCTTTAAGTGTCAGCTGGCCTTGTTGGTTACACTCGCCAATCTCTGTCATAGAAGCATTCATTTGGCTCTGGATTGCAGTGACTACACTGGTGATTTCAGTGGTTGATTGGTGCGTTCTGCTTGCTAACGCTCGGACTTCATCCGCAACAACGGCAAAGCCACGACCTTGCTCACCAGCACGAGCGGCTTCAATGGCTGCGTTTAATGCCAATAAATTAGTCTGTTCCGCAATACCTTGGATAATGTTAACGGCACTACCAATTTGATCGACATGGTGATTCAAAGAACTAATCGAATCTTGGCTACTTGAAAGGCGTTCAGACAACTGGGTAATGTTATTTATAGTATCGACCACCACTTCACGACCTTTGTCGGCATTCACTTTCGCTTGATGAACGCCTTCAGCGGCAACCGATGTACTTTCTGATATCTCCCCAATAGTCAGTACCATCTCTTGCACTGAAGTTGTCATTGTTGAGGTGTGGTTTGCTTGAACTTCGAACTGTTTGATGACCGACTCTAGCTCGTCATGCATGCTCGACGTACTTTGTGTCAACTGATGTGACTTAGATTGAGACGTCGCAATCAACCCTTCAAGCTGGTCTAGCAGTTGATTGAAGTATTCCGCCCCCGTTGCCACGCCCGACTGGAACTCTTCACCGCCATAAAGTTGTAGCCAGCTCGCGTATGGGTTGCCTTCTAATACGGTATCACTGCTTTCTAACAGCGCTTTACCAATCACGGCATAACCAAGTGAACACGGAGCCAATGCCGTATATAAGTCGACAAGATCACCCGTCATGCCTGCATCCAGAACGTAGCGTGTGTAAGCAACTGTGCCGAAATCTTCAGATTCGTTTTCTAAATCCGATTCGGTTAAACCCCACTGACCACAGTAAGTCACGTGGTGAGAGATTTCAGAATCTAGCAGAGCATGAACACTTGGCAGTGCACGGCGCATATCAGCCAGTGTCTTTGCCTTATAAATTGCCAATGCATAAGCACGGGCATACTGCTTTAAAAACAGAAAATCTTGCTTCAAGTAATGCAGAAAACACGGCTGAGCAAGTGTGCCGTTTGCTAGCGTTTTAACAAAATCATGCTCGGTGTAGTCTTGCCAATCTTGCTGACAGGCTTGGATTAAGTCTTGGTATTTCATGAGATTCCTTAGTCAAAAGTCGGTACGTAATCAGCGGCTTTTGGTAGTGATTTGATGATGCCTTTGTCGAACATGAACTGTGCGTAATCATCGTAACGCTTCATATCCACTGCAGAAGGGCGAAGTGCAAAACGAGTCAGTGTGTCGTTCCATGCGCGTTGGTTAAGCTCGTTATTCAACGTATCTGGTGAATACGCCACAAACTCACTCCATGATTCTTGCGGGTGGTTCACAATGTAAGTGGTTGCTTGCTCAAGTGCTTTGTTGAACGCTTTGATTGCTTCGTCGTCGTGTTTCTTTGCGTTCGCCACAAAGATCAGCTCGTCGTAAGCGGGCACGCCGTGCTCTTCTGGGAAGAACGCTTTCGCTTTAAAGCCTTCAAGAGCTAGTTGGTTGGTTTCGAAGTTACGTAAGCCACCCCAAATTGCATCTACCTTGCCCGATGCCAATGAAGATGAAAGTGCCCAACCGACATTGATGGTTTGCACGTCGGTAAATGCAACATTTTCTTGAGCTAGCATGGTGCCGATGGTCGCTTCTTCGTTACCCGCAATCGCAATACCGATCTTTTTGCCTTTCAGATCCGCTAGTGAATCGTTCTTGCCATTATCTAAAACCATCAACGTATTCAGTGGCGTCGCGATAAGGGTTGATGCACGAACCAAAGGAAGACCCGCTGCTACATCCATGGTTAAACTTGGTTGGTAAGTTACCGCTAGATCGACTTTACCTGCTGCGACCAATTTTGCTGGCGTGCTTGGGTCAGCCGGCTCTTGGATTTCAACCTCTAGGCCTTGGTCAGCAAAGTAACCGCGCTCTTGAGCAATCACAATTGGGCCGTGGTTCGGGTTCACAAACCAATCCAACATCAATGTCAGTTTCTTTTGTTCAGAATCCGCCAATGCATGACCTGAAACTAGCGAAGCAAGCAGTGCCACTGCACCTACCAATTTGGTATTTTTCATAGTTAACCTTTCCTTTTGAATATTATTATTGTGTGTATCGAGCTAATTTTTAACGAAGTTTTGTTTAGATAAATAGCGTGAGCGAAGCTTTATTAAACAAGTGTTATTGAGCGAACCATCACTGGTTCTCCCAAGGGATAGCTTTTTTGAGTAATTTGTCTGTGATGAAGTAGAGCGAGATAGACAGCACCGCCAAGATGAACAAGGCTGCAAACATCTCATCAATGATCATGCGTGCGTTCGCTTGCAGCATTAGGTAACCCAGCCCTTCACTCGAACCCACCCACTCCCCGACGACCGCGCCAATTGGGGTAATAACCACCGCCACACGAATGCCAGACGCTAATGTTGGCAGCGCAGCAGGCAGTTGGATATAACGCAGCAATTGCCATTTCGATGCGCCCATCGTTTTGGCAAGATCAAGATAACCAGTCGGTGTATTTCGCAGACCGTCGTAACAACAAGTGGTCACGGGGAAGAAGATAATGATCGCCGCCATGACGACCTTTGATGCGATGCCATAACCCAGCCACAGCATCAATACTGGCGCAATCGCAAACACAGGGATGGCTTGGCTAGCAATTAAGATAGGCAACAACCAGCGTTTCAGCGGTTCGAACATCAACATCTGTAGGGCGAAAAACAGCCCCATCGACAAACCGAGCAATAGACCAAGTAAGATCTCCTGCGCAGTCACCCAAGTGTGTTTGAGTAGCACATCGTAACGTTCAATAAGTTTTAAAAAGACTTCTGCAGGCGCTGGCAGAATGAAGCTAGGCATCTCAAAGATAACCACCACCATTTGCCATAAACCGAGAATCACAGCACTGCTGATAAGCAAACGCATAACGGGATTCATCTGACGAGGGCGCTTAGTCGTGATCTGTGTGTTAGTTGAACGCGCCACAGCTTCGCTTCGCGTTAGATCATTCATAATCACGCTCCAACTGATCTAAGATCGCTTGTTGTAACTCAGCACATTCACCGTCTAACACTCTTGGTGTCGCTGTATTAGGCACAGACAGTGACTGTGCACTCGCCGGAGTGCCTTGCAACACATACAAGTTATCCGCCAAACGCACCGCTTCTTGTGGATCATGAGTAATCAACACAACGGTTTTATCTCTTAACAGTTCACAAGCTAAGCTCTGTAACTTATGTCTTGTTACCGCATCCAGCGCAGAGAAAGGTTCGTCCATCAGCACAACAGGTTTGTCTTGCATTAAGGTGCGAGCCAAAGCAACACGCTGGCGCATACCACCAGACAACTGATCCGGCATAGTAGACGCGTGATCAGCCAAACCAACAGCAGCGAGCAACTCTAGTGCTTGATTGGTTTGCTGTGCTTTATCAAAAGCTGGATTTTGAAAGCGATGACTCAGACATACATTGTCGATAACCGACAACCACGGCAGTAACAAGTCCTGCTGCGCCATGTAAGCGATGCGATCCGTTAAAGGCAGTTCATCAGAGGTTACCAATGTGCCCTGCCACTCTACCTTGTCGTCCAACAAGCCCGCCAGATAACGCAATACCGTGGTTTTCCCGCAGCCACTTCTACCCAACAATACCGTCCACTTACCTGCGTTTAAGCTAAGCGACAACCCAGACAAGGTCGCGTGCTCACTGTCGTTATAACGTAAAGAGGCATTGCTGAGTTGAACGCCAATCGTATTAACGGACATTACCGTGCCCAGCGAAGAAGTGATTTACAGGGCCATGGCCTTGACCGACTTGCAACTCATCAGCGTGAGCAATTGCGCGCGAAATGTATTGTTTTCCTAGGTCAACAGCCTCTGAAAGCGTGTTGCCTTGAGCCAAGAAAGAAGCAATGGCAGATGAGAGCGTACAACCCGTGCCGTGGGTATTTTTAGTAGGAAAACGCTTCGCGCTAATCAGAGCAGATGTGGTTGGCAGAATCAGTAAATCGTTACTGTTCTCATCTTTCTCCAGGTGGCCACCTTTCAAGAGAACGGCTTTAGCACCCAGTGCGCGTAAGTCTTCAATCATGCCCTGCATTTCAGCTTCGCTTTCAGGTACTGGCTTGCCTGTTAATGCAGCACCTTCTGGTAAGTTAGGAGTAATGATATCTGCCAGCGGAATCAGCTCTTGTTTCAGCGTGGTGATAGCCGAGTTTTCTAACAGCAGATCACCACTTGTCGCGACCATGACAGGGTCAATCACTAAGTGTTTAGGTCGGTACTGCTTAATTTTGTCTGCAACGACTTTGATGATTTGCGAATCAGCCAACATGCCGACTTTCACTGCCACGATATTGAGATCAGTAAAAACCGCATCTAACTGGCTAGCGACATGGTCGAGTGGAACAGGAAAAATAGCTGACACGCCTTGAGTGTTCTGGGAAGTGATAGCGGTAATCACAGAACAAGCAAAACTACCGGTGGCAGACATGGCTTTAATATCAGCTTGGATACCTGCACCGCCGCCACTGTCAGAACCCGCGATGGTTAAAACAATCGGAGTATTCGTGCGAATCGTGTCTTCAGCAGAGTGCTGCTGTGTTGAGGATTTTGGTGTTGAGGCTTTTGGCGTTAAATCTTTTGAAATAGAACTGTGTGTCATTGTCGCTCCTACTATCTTACAAGACGTAGGAGAACGAACACCGATCGAAGGAGAAGTCGCATTAGGCTCATGAAAGCTTTCATGGGTGCAGACGTAGATCGAGTGCTTATAGTTCCCTACGCCAGTGTTAACTGAATCAGGTTCAACGGGTCTCGACTAACGATCTCAGCAAACACCAAATAAGGTATGTGCCCCCCGACTATTGATAGCGATAGTAACAGCACTCTCACAACTGAGATACTCATTTTATTCAATTATACTAATTACGCATGAATAAATTTCAATTAGGCAAAACAAAACAAATACTTATAACGTTCCTTTAGATGGCTTCGACTGTACAAACAAGCACAGCACAATCAGAGACATACCTAACCAGCCTGTAAAAGGAATCAGCTCACCGACAACACAGACGGCAAGCACCGCTGCGACTACTGGTTCAAACAAGGTCAGCAGATTGGCACTGCTCGCGGTCACGTGGCGTAAACCAAAACTGAACGCGATATAGCCCAAGCATTGTGGAATTAACGTCAGATAACTGATGACGAATACGTTGGTCTGTGAGGAAAACAGGTTATTACCAGTAAACCAGAGCGTTGGCAGCAACAGCATTGCACCGAGGCCAAAAATACTGCCCATCGCCGCTTGTGACTTAATCCCTTTATCAATCAGTGCTTTGGTCGCCCAAGAATAAATGGCGTAACACAACCCAGCGACCAGACCTAAGCCAATACCTAACAGCTTGAGATCATCACCGGATTCATTCGCCGATGAAGATTCTGAAAACACCAACAGCCCAATACCTACCACACCAATCGCAAAGCTAGTAAGCCAACGTTTGTTGATATTATTCTTTTTGCTAATAAGACACTCTAACAGTGCAGAAAAGAAAGGTGCGGTAGCAATCGAAACCACGGTACCGATCGCCACGCCTGATAATTTCATTGAAGAATAGAAAGCTAAAGGATAGACCGCTAAAGCCAAAGCACTCACTGTCAACAGCTTCTTGTTCTGCAAAAGTTTGTCGAAAGCGAATAGTATCTTTCGATACGCCAAACCCGCTTGCATTAGACCACCGACGCCCATAGAGAAAGCACCAATCGCTAATGGGCTTAGATCAGGTGCAAAACTTGCGGCGGTGCCTGTCGTGCCCCATAAAATAGAAGCAAACAAGATGACCAAAGTGCCCATTTGGAATTCGTTAACGCGATTGATGGCAAGATTCATTTCTATTATCCAATTTTCAGTTCTGAAATAGATAATAGTGAAGATTGATATAAGTTAGTTTGCTAAAAGGACGCTATTGTTGTTTCTAAAGACTCTCTTTCATTGAGCCTAGAAACGCCCTTGGAGACATCCCAAAGTGCTGAGAGAAGCGACGACTGAAAGCAGAAACATCACTATAACCCACGTTTTCAGCAATCAATTGAACCGGTAAATCGGTATGGGTTAACAGGGCTTGAGCTTTCTCCATACGATAGCGAGTGATGTATTTAAGCGCACTGATACCCAAGCACTCTTTGAAGCGTTTTTTGAATTGAGTGGGACTCAAACAGGCCGTTTCTGCAAGTTGTGGAATAGAGAGAGGTTGGGCGTAATTATCCGCTATCAATCTTTGTACCGCACGGATTCTTGGGTCGATGCTCTTGCTAACTTGTTGTTGCTCTAACAGCAGTGAAAACACATCTAAAACTGATGATTCAAGGCCACTATCGACCTGATATTCCAGCTGCTTCTCAACAAACAGCAAGAAGCTCATCAAAGGTGGCGTTATCGTGAAAACCGAGAGCTCATGCTCTAACAA
>NZ_JBFRSN010000129.1:0-21303 GCF_041473595.1 Vibrio sp. 10N.222.46.A1 | reverse complement strand
GTCATGTACTAAACACAGCTACCTAGTAACTGATATTGAAGATCTTGCTCCAGCGCTCGCTGAAGCGTTTGTAGTAGCAAAGTCTGGCCGTCCTGGCCCGGTTATCGTCGATATCGCTAAAGATGTTCAACTAGCAGAAGCACCTGTTAACACTCTTCCTGAATTTACTCCACCCGCAATTCCTATTGCGACAACTGATGCCATTGAACAGGCACAGTACTTTTTGTCTCAAGCAACCCGTCCTGTTTTATACGTAGGTGGTGGTGTTCAACTGGCGAAAGCAACCGATGCGGTTCGTGAATTTTTACGCCTTAACCCAATGCCAGCAGTAAGCACACTGAAAGGCTTGGGCACTATCGAACGTGACGACCCACACTACCTTGGCATGCTGGGTATGCACGGCACTAAAGCCGCTAACCTTGTGGTTCAAGAGAGTGACCTATTGATTGTAGTCGGTGCTCGTTTTGATGACCGAGTAACGGGCAAACTCGATACCTTCGCGCCGCATGCTAAGGTTATCCATATCGATATCGATGCCGCTGAGTTCAGCAAACTGCGTCTTGCCAATGCTCCAATTCGCGGTGACATCAACAAGATCATGCCTCAACTGGAGCTAAGCCAAGACATCTCCTCTTGGGTTCACCACTCTGAAGGCCTTCGTAGCTCATTTAAATGGCGTTACGACCACCCTGGCGACCTTATCTTCGCACCTCTGTTGTTGAAACAACTGTCAGACATGATGCCTGCGAGTTCTATGGTTTCGACCGATGTTGGCCAACATCAGATGTGGGCAGCTCAACACATTCAGCCACGCGATCCACAAAACTTCATCACTTCAGCGGGCTTAGGCACTATGGGCTTTGGCCTACCTGCAGCCATGGGTGCATCGGTTGGTCGTCCTAATGACCAATCTATACTTATCTCTGGTGACGGCTCGTTCATGATGAACATTCAAGAGCTTGGTACGCTGAAGCGTCGCCAAATCCCAGTAAAAATGGTGCTGCTTAACAACTCGCGCTTAGGCATGGTTCGCCAATGGCAATCGCTGTTCTTTGATGGCCGACACAGTGAAACCATCTTGGATGACAACCCGGATTTCGTCATGCTAGCGAAAGCATTTGATATCCCGGGCAAAACCATCACGCGTAAAGAAGAAGTAGAACCAGCACTGAAAGAGATGCTAGAGAGCAAAACCGCTTACCTACTTCATGTTCTTATCGATGAAGAAGAGAACGTATGGCCACTAGTACCGCCAGGTGCTTCAAACAGTGAGATGTTGGAGAACACATAACATGAAAAGATACCTATTAGACATCAAAGCCGATGATAAGCCTGTACTACTAGAGCGTGTTCTTCGTGTTATCCGCCACCGTGGCTTTATTGTTAAGCAAGTAGCTGGCACTCAAAACCACGAAAGCAAAGTGGCGAGTGTTGAGATCATTGTCGACAGTGAGCGTCCGATCTCTTTCTTGGTAAACCAAATCGAAAAACTGTGGGACGTGCGTACCGTTGACGTTATCTCGATCAGCCGTAATGAATTGCCAAACAACAACTTACAACAAAAGATAAACGCATAAGGAACCGCTAACATGACAGCTAAAACAGCAGACTATATTTGGTTTAACGGTGAAATGGTTCCTTGGGCAGAGGCGAACGTTCACGTCCTGACTCACGCAATGCACTACGGTACTTCTGTGTTTGAAGGTGTTCGTTGTTACAACACGCCAAAGGGCCCGGTTATCTTCCGTCACCCAGAGCATGCAAGACGCCTAAAAGACTCAGCGAAAATCTACCGCTTCCCAATTCCTTACACAGAGGAAGAAATTATGGAAGCGACTCGCGAAACGCTACGCCAAAATAAGCTAGAGTCAGCGTACATCCGCCCTCTCGGCTTTGTCGGTAACGTTGGTTTGGGTGTCTGCCCGCCAGAAAACACTGAGATGGATCTGATCATCGCTGCTTTCCCTTGGGGTTCTTACCTAGGCGAAGAAGCGCTAGAAAATGGCGTAGATGCGATGATATCAAGCTGGAATCGTGCAGCGCCAAATACCATCCCAACCGCAGCAAAAGCCGGTGGTAACTACCTATCTTCACTACTGGTTGGTGGTGAAGCTCGTCGTCATGGTTACGATGAAGGTATCGCACTGAGCGTCGATGGTTACCTTTCAGAAGGTGCAGGCGAGAACATCTTCGTGATTCGTAATGGCGTGCTATCAACACCACCAGCAACCAGCGCAATTCTGCCGGGTATTACTCGTGATTCGATCATGACGCTAGCAAAAGACATGGGTTATGAAATCCGTGAAGAGAACATTGCTCGTGAAGCGCTATATCTTGCCGATGAAGTCTTCATGACAGGCACAGCTGCAGAAATCGTTCCAGTTCGCAGCGTAGACAAAATTACAGTAGGTGAAGGCAAACGCGGTCCTATCACTGAAAAAGTTCAAGCGGCTTACTTTGGTTTATTCAATGGCACTACTGAAGATAAGTGGGGCTGGTTAGATTACGTTTATCCAGCAGACCAAACTTCAGAAAGCCAAACACAAACCACTAAGTAAGCAACAGCCAAATATTTTATAAGGATTTAAGCAATGCCAATCTATCGTTCAGCAACGACTACCCACGGACGCAACATGGCTGGTGCGCGCGCTTTATGGCGTGCAACTGGCGTTAAAGATGATGACTTCGGTAAGCCAATCATCGCGGTTGTAAACTCTTTCACTCAATTCGTACCTGGCCACGTTCACCTTAAAGATATGGGTCAACTGGTTGCAGGTGAAATCGAGAAAGCGGGCGGTATCGCTAAAGAATTCAACACCATCGCAGTCGATGATGGTATCGCAATGGGCCACGGCGGCATGCTGTACTCACTGCCATCACGTGAGCTTATCGCAGACTCGGTAGAGTACATGGTCAATGCACACTGTGCAGATGCGATGGTGTGTATCTCTAACTGTGACAAAATCACTCCGGGAATGATGATGGCAGCTATGCGCCTAAACATCCCTGTGATCTTTGTATCAGGCGGCCCAATGGAAGCAGGTAAAACCAAGCTTTCAGATCAAATCATCAAGCTCGACCTTGTTGACGCGATGATTCAAGGCGCCGATCCAACCATTTCTGATGAGCAAAGTGAGCAAGTAGAGCGTTCAGCATGTCCAACCTGTGGTTCATGTTCAGGTATGTTCACAGCAAACTCAATGAACTGTCTAACAGAAGCACTTGGTCTATCTCAGCCTGGTAACGGTTCTATGCTGGCAACACACGCAGACCGTGAAGAGCTGTTCATCAATGCCGGTAAGCGTATCGTTGATCTAACCAAGCGTTACTACGAGCAAGACGACGAATCAGCACTGCCACGCAACATTGCAAACCGCGCTGCCTTTGATAATGCGATGGCACTTGATATCGCAATGGGTGGTTCTAGTAACACCGTTCTTCACCTTTTGGCAGCAGCTCAAGAAGGCGACATTGATTTCGATATGGATGATATCGACGCGATGTCTCGCCGTGTTCCACACCTATGTAAAGTGGCACCTTCAACTCCGAAATACCACATGGAAGACGTTCACCGCGCTGGTGGCGTAATGGCTATCCTTGGTGAACTTGACCGTGCAGGTCTACTAAACAACCAAACTCGCACGGTACTTGGTCTAAGCATGCAAGAGCAACTTGCACAGTACGACATCATGCAGACAGAAGACGAAGCCGTGCTTAAGTTCTTCCGTGCTGGTCCTGCGGGCATCCGTACAACTAAAGCTTTCTCACAAGATTGTCGTTGGGATCGTCTTGATGACGATCGCAAAGAAGGTTGTATCCGTACTAAAGAAAACGCATTCAGCCAAGAAGGTGGACTAGCGGTACTTTCAGGTAACATCGCGGTTGATGGTTGTATCGTTAAGACCGCGGGTGTTGATGAAGAAAACCTTAAATTCCAAGGCCCTGCAATCGTATTCGAAAGCCAAGATACGGCAGTAGACGGCATCTTAGCGGGTAAAGTAAAAGCCGGCGAAGTGGTTGTTATTCGTTACGAAGGTCCTAAAGGTGGTCCGGGCATGCAAGAGATGCTTTACCCAACGACTTACTTGAAATCAATGGGCTTAGGCAAGTCATGTGCTCTACTGACTGATGGTCGCTTCTCTGGTGGTACATCAGGTCTGTCTATCGGTCACGCTTCTCCAGAAGCAGCAAGTGGCGGTGTGATTGGTCTAGTGAACACGGGCGATATTATCACTATCGACATCCCTAGCCGCTCAATCACACTTGATGTGCCAGAAGCAGAGCTTGAAGCACGTCGCGTTAAACAAGATGCACTAGGCTGGAAACCAGAAAACCGTCAGCGTGAAGTGTCTTTCGCACTGAAAGCTTATGCAAGCATGGCGACCAGTGCCGACAAAGGCGCTGTACGTGATAAGTCTAAACTTGAGGGCTAACTATGAGTGATGACACCTCCAGCCCCCAAAAACAAACTGGCGCAGATTATCTGCGCCAGATCCTGAGAGCGCCGGTTTACGAAGCGGCGATTGTGACACCTCTGCAAGATATGCCACGCTTAAGCGCTCGTATCGGTAATCAGGTTCAGCTTAAACGAGAAGACCGTCAGCCGGTGCACTCGTTCAAGCTACGTGGTGCCTACAACATGGTATCAAGCCTTTCTGAACAACAGAAAGCCGCAGGTGTGATTGCTGCATCGGCAGGTAACCATGCTCAAGGTATGGCGCTGTCCGGTTCTAAGCTTGGTATTCAGACCACGATTGTGATGCCAAAAACGACGCCGGATATCAAGGTTGATGCGGTACGCGGATTTGGTGGTAATGTGGTTCTGCACGGCAGTAATTTCGATGAAGCAAAAGCGGAAGCGGAACGCCTATCGGCTGAACATGGCTTCACCTTTGTACCTCCTTTCGATCACCCACTGGTGATTGCAGGGCAAGGTACTATGGGCATGGAGATGCTGCAGCAAAACGGTCACATGGATTATATCTTTGTGCCGGTTGGTGGTGGTGGCTTAGCCGCTGGTGTTGCAGTGCTTATCAAACAACTGATGCCAGAGATTAAAGTGATTGCGGTAGAGCCTGAAGACTCAGCTTGCTTGAAAGCAGCACTGGATGCGGGTGAACCAGTGGTACTGGATCAGGTCAGCATGTTTGCTGATGGTGTTGCGGTTAAACGCATTGGTGAAGAAACCTTCCGTCTTTGCCAACAGTACATTGATGGTCATATTACAGTATCTAGCGATGAAATCTGCTCTGCGGTAAAGGACATCTTTGAAGACACCCGTGCAATTGCTGAGCCTTCAGGAGCGCTTGCTCTGGCAGGCCTTAAGAAGTTTGCAGAACAAAACCAACTGCAAAATAAGCAACTAGCAACGGTATTGTCTGGTGCGAACACCAACTTCCACGGTCTGCGTTATGTCTCTGAGCGTTGTGAATTGGGTGAGAAGCGAGAAGGTCTACTTGCGGTGACTATTCCAGAACGACAAGGTGCGTTCCTAGAGTTCTGTAACATTATTGGTGGTCGAGCGGTGACTGAGTTTAACTACCGCCACAACGACGAAAGCCTGGCGAATATCTTCGTTGGTGTACGTCTACAAGGTGGACAAGAAGAACTCGAACACATCATCAATGACTTACGTGAGGGTGACTACGCGGTTGTCGACTTGTCTGATGACGAGATGGCAAAACTTCATATTCGTTACATGATTGGCGGCAAACCATCGAAACCATTGAAAGAGCGTCTGTACAGCTTTGAGTTCCCTGAATACCCAGGAGCATTGATTAAATTCCTTGATACCTTAGGGACTCACTGGAATATCAGCTTGTTCAACTATCGTAACCATGGTGCTGATTACGGTCGTGTGCTGTGTGGTTTTGAGCTTGGTGATGACGATTTGGCTCAGTTCTCTACGCATTTAGAAGAACTCGGCTACCAATGCAAAGATGAAACCGATAACCCTTCCTACAAGTTCTTCTTGTCTTAAAAGTTCGGACTAAACATGAAAAAGAGCGAGTTATGATAACTCGCTCTTTTTATTGGGCTGATTCAAACCTAACCCGAATGATCTTCAACGGATCGCATCATTAGATCGCTTTACGATGATCCAACCAATCTTGGTGAAGTTGCTCACTTGATCCTAGATATTTGACCATCCATTCGATCAATTTATGGTTATCGTCTTTTCGCCACACCAAACAACAATGACTCTGCGGGCTTGGCTCGGGCAATATTTTTTCTACCAGCAAACCTTGCTCAATAATAGGTGCGGCGATATGCCTTGGCATGTAACCCACCCCAACACCATTTTTAAGACACTCTATCGCACTGTACCAGTTAGGTAACAATAGACGCCTTTGATTCGAAAAGTGCCCTGTGTGTCGCTTAGGCAGTACACTAGAGGTATCATCCAAACATATTGCTGGGTATTGACTGACAAAGGCTTCATTAAGGTTTTGCTCTCGCACACACGGGTGACTGGGTGACATCACAAATGCCCAATCTAACCGCCCCATATCCTTAACTTCAAAGTCACCACCAACCGGAATCGCCGAGGTTGCACCAATCACGACATCCGCCCTGCCCTGTGCAATGGCTTCCCAAGAGCCGTTAAACACTTCCATGTTAATCTGCAGCTCAGCGAACTCAAAGGTTTGATAAAACTCTTCAATCATAGGCTTCATCTTGTCGAGCTTAACCACGTTATCAAGCGTTAAGCGCAAGGTTTTCTTCCAACCACGCGCAGCTCGGCGAGTCTGGGCACTGAGTTCTTCCATCTGTCTCAGCAGTTGACGAGCCTCTTCAATAAACAACTCACCTGCAGGTGTCAGCTCTACTTTTCTTGGTAACCGTCTGAAAAGTAGAACATCAAGCTCTTGCTCTACCTGCCTAACCCCATAGCTGATCGCTGAGGGCACTTTGTGCAATTGTTCTGCCGCCGCAGTAAAACTGCCTAAGCGAGCAACAGTATCGAGCATTTCTAAAGAGGATTTAGAGAACATAAGCCTTCAAATTTTTTGATTGATAACCACATATTTTAGCGTTTTATTTTATCAGGTCTGAAAAATAGAATGTCAGCACAAATAAACAGGGGCTTTCACTTCTGTATATCAAACAATTTTTTTGATGATAAAAACATCACTACCTTTAGCTTAATGGCATCTTATGAATATTTCTAAATTTCAATTGGTCTACCTTGCAGTACTTTCAATGCTTGGCTTTATTGCGACCGATATGTACCTTCCTGCATTTAAGGCAATGGAAGTTGATTTCGCAACCGGTCCAGAGCAGATTGCTCTGTCTCTAACTGTATTCCTTGGCGGTATGGCAATGGGTCAGCTTCTTTGGGGTCTGGCGAGTGACAAGTATGGTCACCGCAACACACTAACGGTTGGTCTTGTTATCTTTACGGCAGCGTCATTCGGCTTGGCATTCAGCACCGAGGTATGGCACCTACTAACACTACGCTTCATTCAAGCGATCGGTGTGTGTGCGCCTGCGGTAATCTGGCAAGCAATGGTTATCAAGCGTTACTCGCAAAGCAGTAGCCAGCAAATTTTTGCTACTATCATGCCTCTAGTAGCGCTATCTCCAGCACTAGCACCTCAACTGGGTGTGTTGCTAGCAGACAGCTTTGGCTGGCACAGTATCTTCATTACATTGACTTTGATGGGCGCACTACTAATTGCAACAACAATGGCTCAACCAAAAGAAGCGCCTGAAGTAAAGCAGACATCGATTAAGACAGACATCAAGATGTTGATAAAATCAAAGCCTTACATGGGTAATGTTTTAATGTTTGCTTCGGCATCTGCAGCGTTCTTCGCTTACCTAACGGGTATGCCAGAGATAATGGCTCAGCTAGGTTATGAAGCAAAAGACATCGGCTTGAGCTTTATCCCACAGACAATCGCGTTCATGGCGGGTGGTTATTTCGGTAAGCAAGCGGTGAAGAAATATGGTGATGGCGTTGTACTAAGAAATCTTATCGGTTTGTTCAGCGTTGCAGCGATGCTTATCTTCATTGCATCACAGTGGGAACTGACGTCAATCTGGCCTCTGCTTGCGCCTTTCTGTTTGATTGCAGTAGCAAACGGTGCACTTTACCCAATAGTAGTAAACCGTGCTCTATCAAGTGCTAAGCAAAGCCCAGCAACAGCTGCTGGCCTACAAAACAGCCTGCAAATCAGTATCAGTGGCCTATCAAGTGCATTGGTCGCGGCAATGGCTAGCCAAGCACTAAGCGCAACGGGTATCGCGGTTGTGATTTGTTTGGGTGCATTGTGGGTTGGCTATATTGTTTCAAACAAAGAGCTTTCTGAACACTTCGCGACACCAGACAACTCTCGAGTGGTCGCTGACGAGAAACAAGACTAGTTTCTCGTTTAACGAAAACAAAAAAAGAGCGAGTAATCTCGCTCTTTTTTTATATCTAAAGTTATTTAGAAAGCAGCCAGTGGCATTGCTACTGGCTTGTATCCGAATATCTTTTGGACGTTAGTACTTACTTCTTAGTTGGACGTTTCCAATCAGCAATCTTACGTTCTTTAGCACGGCTGATAACTAACTCATTTTCAGCAACATCACGAGTTACTGTAGAGCCAGCACCAACGGTAGCGCCATTACCAATAGTAACTGGAGCAATTAATTGACTATCTGAGCCAACGAATACGTCATCGCCGATGATGGTCTTAAACTTGTTTGCGCCATCATAGTTACAAGTGATAGCACCTGCACCCACGTTTACGCGCTGACCAATTTCAGCATCGCCTAAGTACGTTAAGTGATTCGCTTTAGAGCCCTCACCAAGGCGAGTGTTCTTCATTTCGACAAAGTTACCAACGTGCGAGTTATTACGCATGTCAGCTCCAGGACGTAAGCGAGTGAATGGACCAACCGTACAGTCTTCACCGACCGTTGCACCTTCGATTACGCTGTATGGGCGAACGATAGTGTTGTCATCAATCTCACAGTCTTTCAATACACAACCAGTGCCGATAACCACATTATCGCCAATGCTTACACTGCCTTCGATGATAACGTTAGTATCAATCTCAACATCCATACCACACTGTAATTCACCGCGTAGATCAAAGCGGCTTGGGTCGCGTAACATTACGCCTTGCTTCAATAGCTTATCTGCTTGTTCAGCTTGGTAAGCGCGCTCTAGACGAGCCAGTTGTGAGCGGTCGTTCACGCCTTCAACTTCAATTGGGCTTACTGGATGTACAGCCTCAACCGCACGACCTTCATCGTGAGCCGCTGCAATAACGTCAGTCAGGTAGTATTCACCTTGTGCGTTATCGTTGCTTAAGCCAGACAACCAACGTTTCAGATCGCCACCAGTAGCCACCATAACGCCAGTATTAATCTCTTTGATAAGCTTCTGCTCATCGGTTGCATCTTTTTGCTCAACGATAGCGACAACCGGGCCATTGCGACGAATGATACGACCGTAGCCCATCGGGTTATCTAGAACGACAGTAAGTAGTGCGATACCACCGTTTGGTTGAGCGTCTAATAGGTTTTCAATGGTTTCAGGAGAGATTAGTGGAACATCACCGTATAGCACCAATACTTTTTCATCATCAGCAAAATGTGCAGATGCTTGATCTACAGCGTGACCAGTACCTAGCTGCTCAGCTTGCAGTGCCCAATTTACAGATTCTTCAGCTAGAGTAGCCTTCATCTGATCACCACCGTGGCCGTAAACCAGGTTGATATTTTGAGCGCCTAAACCATTACATGTATCGATAACATGCTTCACCATTGGCTTACCCGCAAGCGTGTGCAGAACCTTTGGTGTGTTTGAATACATGCGAGTGCCTTTGCCCGCCGCGAGAATCACTGCGCTAAACTTCATTGTAAACCTATCCAACAGTATTTTTATTAAGCCGATATTGTAACCGTTTTTGGCCAAAAAATTAAATCACAATAACCATTTAACCAGTAGTGATGTGTAAAAGATGCATTTTTCAGAACCTAAAAATGCAAAAAGGCGACCCTTAGGTCGCCTTTATCTCAGAGTCTATAATCTTAAAAAGATTAACGACGCTGCTTTGTCAGTTCGATAACTCGTAACTGAGCAATGGCTTTAGCCAGTTCACCGGCCGCTTGTGCGAAGTCTATGTCGCCATGCTGATTTTGGATATTCTCCACAGCCTTGCGTTTAGCTTCTTCCGCCTTTGCTGCGTCTAGCTCTTCACCACGGATAGCTGTATCAGCCAGTACAGTCGCTGTACCAGGCTGAACTTCTACCATACCACCAGAAACATAAATAATTTCTTCGTGGCCGTGCTGCTTAACAATACGCACCATACCAGGCTTGATAGCGGTCAGCAGTGGAGTGTGACCATGGAAAATACCAAGCTCACCCTCACTACCGGTCACCTGAAACGTCTCAACAAGACCAGAGAAAATTTGTTTCTCGGCACTTACAACGTCTAGGTGAAAGGTTATTGCTGCCATATCGCCTCCTAGTTAGCCTTATAGCTTCTTAGCATTCTCGATAGCTTCGTCAATTGCACCACAGTACATGAACGCTTGCTCTGGAATGTCATCGTATTCACCAGATAGAAGACCTTGGAAGCCACGTAGAGTCTCTTTAAGAGGTACGTAAACGCCTGGGTCACCTGTAAATACTTCCGCTACGTGGTAAGGCTGAGTTAGGAACTTCTCAATCTTACGAGCACGAGATACAACTTGCTTATCTTCTTCAGATAGCTCGTCCATACCTAGGATAGCAATGATATCTTTCAGCTCTTTATAGCGCTGAAGAGTAGACTGAACGCCACGAGCGATGTCGTAGTGTTCTTGTCCAACTACCAATGGATCCAGTTGACGTGAAGTAGAATCTAGCGGGTCGATCGCTGGGTATAGACCCATAGATGCGATGTTACGGTTAAGTACAACCGTTGCATCCAAGTGAGCGAACGTTGTTGCTGGAGACGGGTCAGTCAAGTCATCCGCAGGTACGTATACCGCCTGTACAGACGTGATAGAACCAGCTTTAGTTGACGTGATACGCTCTTGTAGAACACCCATTTCTTCAGCTAGTGTAGGTTGGTAACCTACCGCAGAAGGCATACGACCTAGAAGTGCTGATACTTCAGTACCTGCTAGTGTGTAACGGTAGATGTTATCAACGAACAGTAGAACGTCACGACCTTCGTCACGGAAGCGCTCTGCCATTGTTAGACCAGTCAGTGCAACACGTAGACGGTTACCTGGTGGCTCGTTCATCTGGCCGTAAACCATCGCTACTTTTGATTCTTCAGGTTTTTCGATGTTTACAACACCTGCTTCCTGCATCTCAAAGTAGAAATCGTTACCTTCACGAGTACGCTCACCTACACCTGCAAATACAGATAGGCCTGAGTGTTGAAGTGCGATGTTGTTGATAAGTTCCATCATGTTAACGGTCTTACCTACACCAGCACCACCGAATAGACCGATTTTACCACCTTTAGCGAATGGACAAATCAAGTCGATTACTTTAACACCAGTTTCTAGAAGAGCTGTCTCGTTAGACTGCTCTTCGTAGCTTGGAGCTTCACGGTGAATGGCGTAATGCTCTTCAGCACCAATCTCGCCACACTCATCAATCGCGTCACCTAGGACATTCATGATACGACCCAATGTCTTAGTACCTACTGGTACTGAGATTGGAGCGCCAGTATTTTCAACTGTCAAACCACGACGTAAACCATCAGAGCTACCCATTACGATTGCGCGAACTACGCCACCGCCAAGTTGTTGCTGAACTTCAAGAACTAGACGCTCTTTCACTTCATTAACATTCAGAGCATCGTATACACGAGGTACTTCGCCCTGTGGGAACTCTACGTCGACTACCGCACCGATGATCTGTACGATCTTACCTGTAGCCATCGTTAATCCTCTAACTATTTAGTTTTACCTAAGCTTAAACCGCAGCTGCGCCTGAAACGATCTCAGAAAGTTCTTGTGTAATCGCCGATTGACGGGCTTTGTTATACACAAGTTCTAAGTCATCAATAATGTCACCAGCATTATCTGTTGCTGATTTCATTGCAATCATTCGAGCCGCTTGCTCACAAGCAAGGTTCTCGACCACACCTTGGTACACTTGAGATTCGACATAGCGAACCAATAGTGCATCTAGTAGTGGCTTTGGCTCGGGCTCATAAATGTAGTCCCAAGAATGACTGCGTTTCATTTCTTCGCTGTCTGATTTAGGCAAAGGAAGTAATTGATCGATCGTTGGTTCTTGAACCATAGTGTTTTCAAACTTGTTGAACACTACGAACAGGCGATCTAGTTCGCCTTCATCATATTTCTTCAGCATAACGCTCACAGAGCCAATCAAGTCTTCAAGGCTTGGACGATCGCCCAGACCAGAAACTTGAGCTGCTACTTTCGCGCCGCTGTTGTTGAAAAATGCTGTTGCTTTAGAGCCTACAATTGCAAGCTCAACATCAGCACCTTTCTCAGACCAATCTTTCATGTCGTTCATGGCTTTCTTGAACAAGTTAATGTTCAAACCACCACAAAGACCACGGTCTGTAGAAACGATGATGTAACCAACACGTTTGGCTTCACGTTCCTCAAGATAAGGATGCTTATACTCGAGGCTACCATTAGCCAAATGACCGATCACTTTACGCATTGTTTCTGCATATGGACGAGTAGCTTCCATTGCGTCTTGAGAACGACGCATTTTTGAAGCTGCTACCATTTCCATTGCTTTCGTAATCTTCTGTGTGCTTTTAACACTACCGATTTTATTACGTATCTCTTTTGCGCCGGCCATCGTTACTCTCCGTTAATGGTATGAGGTGGCCCTAAGACCACCTACCAATTACCAGGTCTGGGTTGCCTTGAAATCGTCAACAAGCTTCTTCAGCTCAGCTTCGATTTCTTTGTTGAAAGCACCCGTTGCGTCGATCTGTGTTACTAGATCAGCGTATTGACCACGAGCAAACGACAGTAAAGCAGCTTCAAAGTCTAGAACTTTAGAAAGTTCAACGTCTTGAAGGTATCCACGCTCTGCAGCGAAGATTACTAGAGCTTGGTCAAATACAGACATAGGAGCGTATTGCTTCTGCTTCATCAGTTCTGTAACTTTTTGACCGTGGTCTAGCTGCTTCTTAGTCGCTTCATCAAGATCCGAAGAGAACTGAGCAAATGCTGCAAGTTCACGGTATTGAGCTAGAGCAGTACGGATACCGCCAGATAGCTTCTTGATGATTTTAGTCTGCGCCGAACCACCTACACGAGAAACTGAGATACCTGGGTCAACAGCTGGACGTACGCCCGCGTTGAACAGCTCAGTTTGTAGGAAGATCTGACCATCAGTAATCGAGATTACGTTCGTTGGTACGAATGCAGATACGTCACCAGCTTGCGTTTCGATGATAGGAAGAGCTGTTAAAGAACCAGTCTTGCCTGTCACTTCGCCGTTAGTGAATTTTTCTACGTATGCTTCGCTTACACGAGCTGCACGCTCAAGTAGACGAGAGTGAAGGTAGAAAACATCACCTGGGAACGCTTCACGACCTGGTGGACGCTTAAGTAGTAGCGAGATTTGACGGTAAGCGACAGCTTGCTTAGATAGATCATCATAAACAATCAGTGCATCTTCACCGCGATCACGGAAGTATTCGCCCATCGCACAACCAGCATACGGTGCAAGGTATTGCAGCGCTGCAGATTCAGAAGCAGATGCAACAACAACAACAGTGTTTGCTAGTGCGCCGTGCTCTTCTAGTTTGCGAACTACGTTAGCAATAGTCGACGCTTTTTGGCCGATAGCTACGTAGATAGAGAAAATACCAGAATCTTTTTGGTTAATAATCGCATCGATCGCCATTGCTGTTTTACCAGTCTGACGGTCACCGATTACTAGCTCACGTTGACCACGACCGATAGGGATCATTGAGTCAACAGACTTGTAACCAGTTTGAACAGGTTGATCTACCGATTTACGGTCGATTACACCTGGTGCGATAATTTCTACAGGCGAAGTCAATTTAGCTTCGATTGGACCTTTACCATCAATTGGCTCACCTAGCGTGTTTACAACACGACCAAGCATTTCAGGACCTACTGGTACTTCTAGAATACGACCAGTACCTGTAACTTTCATGCCTTCCTGTAGGTCAGCATACGGGCCCATTACAACAGCACCAACCGAATCACGGTTCAAGTTTAGTGCTAGAGCGTAACGGCCACCCGGTAGTTCGATCATTTCACCTTGCATCACGTCCGCTAGGCCGTGGATGCTAAGGATGCCATCGCTTACAGAAACGATAGTACCTTCATTGCGAGCTTCACTAACAACGTCGAAAGATTCAATACGTTGTTTAATTAGATCGCTAATTTCAGTGGAATTAAGTTGCATGCTCCAATCCCCATTAAGACTGCAATGCATCGCTCAGGCGGTCTAAACGACTGCGCGCTGAGTTATCGATGACTAGGTCTCCGGCTCGAATAATAACTCCACTAAGTAGAGTCTCATCTATACTGCAATTCAGCTGAACTTTGCGCGCTAAGCGCTGTTCCAATTTGCTGCTGATCTCTGCTCGTTGTTCTTCAGAAAGTTCTACCGCTGAAGTTACTTCAACGTCGATCTCTTTCTCATACTCTTTTTTGAGTATAAAGAACTCTTTACAAACATCAGGAAAAGCCATTAAGCGGCCATTCTCTGCCATCACTTTAATTAAGTTCTGACCGAATTCATCAAATTGTTCGCCACAAATTACAATGAATACTTCAGCTAATTTTTCAGCAGTCATAGAACCGCTTAATAAATTGTGAACATCATCATTTTGTGCCACTTCGGCAGCAAAAGTAAGCATTTGACCCCATTGGTCTAGCTCACCTTTATCTACCGCAAAGTCAAACGCTGCTTTAGCATAGGGGCGTGCGATTGTAGTCAAATCAGACATATACAGCCCCTTGCTTTAAAGTTTTGCAGTAATGTTGTTAAGAAGATCATCGTGTACATCTTTATCGATTGTACGTTCAAGGATTTTCTCAGCACCAGCTATAGCCAGAGTTGCGACTTGTTTGCGCAGGTCATCACGGGCACGTGTACGCTCTGCTTCAATTTCTGCTTCAGCTTGCGCTAAGATCTTCTGGCGTTCTGCCTGAGCCTCTTCGCGTGCTTCATCAATAATTTGAGCTTTACGTTTGTTTGCCTGATCAATAACCTCAGTTGCAGTGCGCTTTGCTTCTTTCATTTGCTCAGAAGCGTTGGCTTGTGCCAGGTTCAAGTCTTTAGCAGCGCGTTCAGCGGCTACTAGACCGTCAGCAATTTTTTTCTGACGTTCTTCAATTGCTTGCATGATTGGTGGCCATACATATTTCATGCAGAACCAAACAAACAGTGAAAAAGCAATTGCTTGACCTAGCAGAGTTGCGTTCATATTCACAACAGCTACCCCTCGTTAAGAATCAACTACAAAAATTTAATTAACTATTTAGAAGTTAATTAGCCTGCTAGTTGACCAACAAATGGGTTAGCAAACGTGAATAGTAGTGCGATTACGATACCGATCATTGGAACAGCATCCAATAGACCAGCGATGATGAACATCTTAACTTGTAGCATTGGAGCCATTTCAGGTTGACGCGCAGCGCCTTCTAGGAATTTACCACCAAGAATAGCAAAACCAATTGCAGTACCTACGGCACAAAGACCAACAATGATAGCAACAGCGATTGCTGAAAAACTTAGTACAGTTTCCATTTACGTTCTCCGATTAACATTAATAGTTAGAATAAAGCTTAAAAATTTTTTAGTGATCACTATCTTCATGAGCCATTGATAAGTAAACGATTGTCAACATCATGAAAACAAACGCTTGAATCAAAATAACCAAGATATGGAAGATAGCCCAAGGTAGTGCACCTACCCATTGTAAGTACCACGGTAGCATTGCCGCGATAAGAATAAACACCACCTCACCCGCAAACATATTACCAAATAAACGCATACCTAGAGATAGTGGCTTCGCTAATAACGAAATTACCTCAAGTACCAAGTTAAATGGAATCATGATTGGGTGATTAAATGGATGCAGTGCCAATTCTTTAGCAAATCCGCCTAGACCTTTCACTTTGATGCTGTAGTAGATCATCAGAGCAAAAACACCTAAAGCCATTGCCATTGTTATATTAACATCAGCTGTAGGAACCACTTTCAAGTAAGGGATACCTAGCCAATGCTCTGCAGGATATGGTAAGAAATCGATAGGCACTAAGTCCATCAAGTTCATAATGATAATCCAGCAGAATATAGTCAGTGCTAGTGGGGCAATCAGAGGGTTGCGGCCATGGAAAGTTTCTTTAACGTTGTCACCAACGAATTCCACTACCATTTCAACAAAACACTGAAGCTTACCAGGTACACCTACTGTTGCTTTCTTAGCGACTGAGCGAAAAACCCAAAGGAATAACATCCCTGTCAACACCGAAAAAAACAGACTGTCTATATGTACGTTCCAGAAACTTGTCTCCTCTACAAGACCAAACTTAGCTAAAGAAAGGTTTTGTAAATGGTGTTCAATGTATCCGGATGCTGTTGGCGCAGCCATAACTCATCCTATTTTTTATTGTTAATGAAAAGCACTGGCGCAAAGATATTAATACCTAGAACCAGTAAATAGGTCAGTTTGAGGGGAATTAATTCCACCTGCATATACATGTAGACGATAGAGAATAGTAGAACTGTGATTAAGATTTTGAGCGCTTCACCTGCATAGAACGACGCCGCAACTAACTTAGTTGCGCGAGCTCCACAAAATAGAAAAGCACACACACAAAAAACTACATTCGCGATGACAAAAATACCGCCACCGATTAATGCAGCAAAACCCCAATCAGGATTAACAGCTAAACCTAACCCTATCGCCACTAATATAACCGCGCTAAGCTCGATCAATAACATTTGCTTTGCAAGCACTCGTCCTGGTCTTGCTAACGCCGCTACCATGTATTCGTTCCTCTTTTAAGCCTACTTTGATACTCGCTTAAAAGCGTGCTGATAAATTGGCGAAAATTATACGTTCAGCCAAATTGATTGCAATAAGAATGCAGCAATCATTTACATTTTTGTATACAAACCGACAACTTTTGTACGAAATCACTTGTTCATTACATAATTGACCTAAATCAATTATCTCACTTAGTACTCTAATTTAGCAATAAGTTGATCTAATTTGTGAGGCTCATCAAGAGTAATTGTCACTTTTGACTTCCCACTAACAGAACGAGTAACTGAAACGTTTGCTTGCAATTTTTCCGTGAGTCTTCGTGAAAGTTCGATAGCTTCAGTGTCTTCTTGCTTCGATTCTGATTCAACGTCTGGCTTTAAGCACTTTTTAACAAGCTGCTCAGTTTGACGCACGGTCATTTTTTTGGTTGCCGCAGTGTTTGCTGCCTCAACCTGGGTATCGCCTTCGAGCGCAAGCAATGCTCTAGCATGCCCCATTTCCAGGTGTTTGTTGGAAACTAAACTTTTTACTTCATTTTCGAGCTGATTTAGACGTAATAAGTTACTAACCGTTGCTCTCGATTTACCGATCACTTCAGCAACTTGTTGATGTGTCAGCTCAAATTCGTTCTGCAAGCGCTCTAACGCTTGTGCTTCTTCGATAGCATTCAAGTCTTCACGCTGAATGTTCTCGATCAATGCCATCGCAATCGCGGCCTTGTCTTCGACTCTCTTAATTAGACATGGCACTTGCTTAAGGCCAGCTTGACGAGCAGCTCTCCAACGACGTTCGCCAGCAATAATCTCAAACTGGTCGTGTGCTAAGGGGCGTACAACGATTGGCTGAATAATACCTTGAGATTGGATTGATGCTGCCAGCTCTTCTAGCGCTTCCGGCGCAATATCCTTACGCGGTTGATATACACCTGGCTTTAAGCAACCAACAGCCAATTCGATAAGCTCACCATCAGCCGACAACGCCTGACTATAAGAAGCAACTTGCTGCTTTTCACGAGCTAATGAGCTAGTTGCAAGCAATGCATCTAGCCCCTTTCCTAAACCACGCTTAGACATTGAGCGAATTCCTTTGGTTGGACCTATACTGGGACTTCTTCACGACGTAACATTTCGCCAGCAAGAGCAAGATATGCCTTAGCTCCTGCAGAATATTTGTCGTAGTACATTGCTGGCTTGCCATGACTCGGCGCTTCTGCCAGACGCACATTTCTAGGGATCACAGTTCGATAGACTTTGCTACCGAAGTGCTTTTTGAGTTGATCAGATACTTCGTTCGATAAGCGGTTACGAGGGTCGTACATAGTACGCAGAAGACCTTCAATCTTCAGATTCTCATTGACCACCGCAGCGAGCTTGCTAATGGTATCCATCAACGCAGTCAAACCTTCCAAAGCAAAGTATTCACATTGCATAGGAACCAATACGGAATCGGCCGCAGCCATCGCATTAATTGTAAGAAGATTTAATGACGGTGGGCAATCGATAAAGATGAAATCATAGTTATTACGAATGGATGCCAACGCGTTCTTTAGGCGAACTTCACGAGCAAACACTTCCATCAATTTGATTTCTGCCGCTGTAACATCACCATTTGCGGCGATAAGGTCATAATTGCCAGATGTACTTCGGCAAACTACCTCATCAAATGGGGTGTCTTCAACCAGCAAATCGTAAGCAGTTGCTTCAACCTGATACTTGTCAACACCGCTCGCCATCGTGGCATTACCTTGAGGATCGAGGTCAACAACCAATATCTTGCGCTTTGTTGCCGCCATTGATGCTGCCAAGTTAATGCAAGTTGTTGTTTTTCCTACGCCACCCTTCTGGTTGGCAATTGCTACGATTTTACCCACTATGGCCTCGCTGATTATCCTTGACGCGATAAAGTAACTAGATGACGCTCTCCATCAAGCTCTGGCACTTGCAAAGCTTTAATGTCTGTCACTGAACACCATTCAGGTAACAGGTCGATTTCGTCTCTAGGATGTTGTCCCTTAAGAGCCAAAAATACACCGGATTGCTCTTTAGGTAAATGATGACACCACTCTACCATGTCTGTCATTGATGCAAATGCGCGACTGAGCACGGCATCAAACTTTTCTTCTGGTTGAAATTCTTCAACACGACTTTGAATCGGCACCACGTTGTCGATACCCAGCTCATGAATCACTTGCTTGATAAAACGAATACGCTTACCCAAGCTGTCTAGCAAGTAAAACTCGCAGTCAGGATTCATGATTGAGAGCGGAATCCCAGGAAGGCCAGGGCCTGTGCCAACGTCAATAAAGCGCTTGCCTTGTAAGTGAGTGCTAACAATGATGCTATCCAAGATATGTTTCACCATCATTTCTTGCGGATCACGAACTGACGTCAGATTGTATGCTTTGTTCCACTTGTTTAGTAACTCAACGTAGCCAACCAATTGGCTGCGTTGCTTTTCAGATACTTCAAGTTCAGTCTGGCCAATCAGGTGATCCAGTTTTTCGCGTAATGCGCTCATTATGCTTCCTCACCTTTTTTCAACAGGCCGTGTTTTTTCAAGTAAACCAACAGAATTGAAATTGCAGCAGGTGTGATACCTGAGATTCGCGATGCAATACCAATTGAGTCTGGTTTAGCGGTAGTTAGTTTTAGAACCACTTCGTTAGAAAGCCCTTTTACCTTACTGTAATCGATGTCAGCCGGCAGTTTGGTGTTTTCATGACGCAGTGATTTTTCAATTTCATCTTGTTGACGTTGGATATAGCCATCGTACTTCACTTGGATCTCAACTTGCTCTGAGGCTTGTTGATCTTCCAGTGCAGGACCGAAACGATCCAACGACGTTAGCTGTGAATAAGTCATTTCAGGACGACGAAGAAGATCTTCACCACTCGCTTCACGAGACATTGGTGTTTTCAGGATCTGGTTCAATTGATCAATATCTTCAGATTTTGGGTTAATCCATGTTTCTTTAAGACGTTGACGCTCTTTCTCCATGTTTTCCATCTTCTCGTTGAATCGCGTCCAACGAGCATCGTCGACCAAGCCAAGTTCACGTGACTTTTCAGTCAAACGGATATCAGCGTTGTCTTCACGAAGCAACAAGCGGTATTCCGCGCGAGATGTAAACATGCGGTACGGTTCTTTGGTACCCATTGTCGACAAGTCATCGATAAGTACACCCATGTAAGCTTGATCGCGGCGTGGGCTCCAGCCCTCTTTGCCTTGCGTAAACAAACTCGCATTCAAACCGGCCATTAAGCCTTGTGCTGCAGCTTCTTCGTAGCCAGTGGTGCCATTGATTTGCCCTGCAAAGAACAACCCCTTAATAAACTTGGTCTCGTAAGTCAGTTTAAGATCGCGAGGGTCAAAGAAATCGTACTCAATCGCGTAACCAGGACGAACGATGTGTGCGTTCTCAAAACCTTTCATTGAGTGAACGATTTTTACCTGAACATCAAACGGCAAACTGGTTGAAATACCATTAGGGTATAACTCGTGCGTCGTTAGGCCTTCAGGCTCAATGAAAATTTGGTGACTGTTTTTATCAGCAAAGCGCATCACTTTGTCTTCAATCGACGGACAGTAACGAGGGCCAATACCTTCAATCACACCAGCGTACATCGGGCTGCGATCGAGGTTGGCACGAATAACGTCATGCGTATTTTCGTTAGTGTGCGTGATGTAACATGGAATCTGACGCGGCTGCTGAGCTCGGTTACCCATGAATGAGAAAACCGGAGTCGGATTATCGCCGTGTTGAACCTCAAGATCAGAAAAATCAACGCTGCGTGCATCAATGCGAGGAGGTGTACCTGTTTTCAGGCGATCAACTCGAAATGGAAGATCACGAAGACGGTCAGCGAGCGCGATCGATGGTGGATCACCCGCACGTCCACCCGATGAACTTTCCATACCAATATGAATCTTACCGCCTAGGAATGTGCCTACCGTTAAGACCACAGCATTAGCGCGGAATTTGAGGCCCATTTGCGTAACCACACCCACCACTTGATCTTGTTCAACGATCAAGTCATCAACCGACTGTTGGAACAGAGTTAGGTTTGGTGTGTTTTCAAGAACATTACGGACAAAGGCTTTGTAAAGTGCGCGGTCAGCTTGTGCACGAGTTGCACGTACCGCAGGGCCTTTTGATGCGTTTAATGTTCTGAACTGAATACCTGCATGATCAATAGCTTGCGCCATTAATCCACCCATAGCATCGACCTCTTTTACCAAGTGGCCCTTACCGATCCCGCCAATGGCTGGGTTACAAGACATCTGTCCCAACGTATCGATATTATGAGTTAGTAATAACGTACTTTGACCAGTAC
>NZ_JBFRSN010000128.1:0-5589 GCF_041473595.1 Vibrio sp. 10N.222.46.A1 | reverse complement strand
TGGTTGTTCCATTTTCCATTTGTTCAACTAACCTTTGATACCAATCTAATTATGAGTCGAGCTTTGAGTCGAATGGCTCGACGGTTTTAAGCTCAATGGTAATCCTGCTGCAACCAGCGTAACGCGTTCAACGACGCGAGCTAGCGCTTGGTTCATGCGACCCGCATTGTCGACAAATAGGCGCGACACTTTACCTAGCGGCACTACACCTAAACCGACTTCGTTAGAAACCATGATAATTTGCGCTGGGCTTTGCTCTACGCTTTTCACTAAAACTTCAACCACGGCCTCAACCTGTTCATTGGTCGCATCATCACCCAACTCAAAAATAATGTTGTTCAACCACAAAGTTAGGCAGTCAATCAACACCACATCGTTTTGACCAAAAGACAGCAGTTTTTCGGCTAATTCAACAGGGGCTTCATGCTCAATCCACAGCTCACCACGACGTTGTTGATGGTGCGCGATTCGTTCTCGCATTTCATCATCAAGATATGTCGCTGTCGCAATATAATTGAGGCGTCCATTTGAACATGCTTCAAACGCACATAATGCTTGTTGCTCTGCAAAACTCGACTTACCAGAACGAGCTCCACCCAATATCAGATGACTATTTCGCTGACTTGTTTGATTAATTTGACTAGCTTGATTCGTGTTTGTCATAGGAAGCCGTTATAGAAAGCCATTGTAAAATGCAGTAATGAATACAAGGTAAATCAGTAACTCCATCAACTGTTGAGCTGCCCCCAAGCAGTCGCCAGTAAAGCCGCCAATTCGAGCCGTTAACCACTTTTTGAAACCTGTTCTGAACAGATAGGCGACGACAGATAAAACCAAAGCGAATTCAAGACCAAACCACAAGCTAGGCAACACCCCTACAAGCAATAAGAAGACAAGTTCGCCTTTGGTTTGCTTGTTGGCCAATGGCTTACTTTTACTGGTATCTAAGTCGCTGACATAAGGCATGTCGTAAATCAGCGATGCAGCAATTGCACGGCTGAAGGTATAACTGGTCACGATAACCAAAAACAGAGCCGTCATGTTGACCAACTCATGCAACAGCACCCACTTGCCAAGCAGAGCCATAACCAGAGCAGACGCGCCATAGGTACCAATTCGACTGTCTTTCATGATGGTCAAACGACGTTCTAGAGTCATGCCGCCACCAATGCCATCCGCCATATCAGTCAAGCCGTCTTCATGGAATGCACCTGTGAGCATCAGGCTAAAACTCATCATCAAAAAGATCGCCACCGCACTCGGCAGTATGGCATCGAGTAGCAAGAACACACCGCCACATAGAACACCAAGTAACAAACCAACCAGTGAGAAATAACGACCCGAACGGTTCATTCGCTCTTCTGAATAAGGCGTATTCTTCGGCATCGGCAAACGAGAAAAGAAACCCATCGCCAACGAAAAAAGTTCCCATTGGTATGTGATGCTATCTTTCAACGATCTTTTTGGTGCATCACTCATTAAACCGTGACTCCAGCACTCGCAAAACTCGCCATGTTGTTATAGAACTCTGCCGCCGCACGAATTATTGGCATAGCTAGCGCAGCACCTGTGCCCTCGCCCAATCTCAATCCAAGATCGAGCAGTGGCTCAGCGTCTAGCAGCTCTAATAGAATCTTGTGCCCCGACTCTTCAGAGCGATGAGCAAAGATCATGTAATCACGGCAACTCGGTTCAATTAGAGTCGCGACATACGCCGCAACCGACACGATAAAACCATCGACCAACACAGGGGTTCTGTTTTCGTAAGCGCCAAGGAAGCCCCCCACCATTTGAACTATTTCATAACCGCCGACTTGGCTTAACACCTCTTTTGCGTCAGGATTTATGCAACGAGCAACACCTTGCTTAACCACCGCCACTTTACGTGCAAGCTGTTCATTGTTGATACCAGTGCCTAAACCAACACACTCATCTGCAGTTCGGTTTGCTAGCGCACTTAAGATGGCAGACGCGCTGCTGGTATTGCCGATGCCCATTTCACCAAACATGATGATATTCGTGCCATTCGAAATGGTTCTAGATACAAGCTCAGTTCCCAGTTCAATCCCACGTTCAACAGTTTCTAAACTCATTGCCGCTTCATTGGCAAAGTTATTGGTTCGCGTACCTAAGCGCTGAGAAATCAACATGTCGCTGTCAGATTCAACAGGCAACAAAATCCCAGTGTCCACGACTGTAATTTCGACGTTGTTTACCGCACAAAAGCAATTAATCGCTGCGCCACCGCTTAAGAAGTTCAACACCATCTGTTGCGTGACGGCACTTGGAGCAATACTCACACCTTCATCTGCTATGCCATGGTCGCCAGCAAAAATGATGATACGTGGCTTATTCAATTCGATGTGCTCAACCGCAGTTTCTTTGCCTTGGCTCTGAATCAATGCCAGTTGATGTGCGACTTTTTCTAGTAAGCCAAGCGCACCGAGTGGCTTGGTTTTTTGGTCAATTCGGTGTTGGATGTACTGCGAGTATTGGGTATCTAACATAAGTTTAGGAACACTTAAATTTAAGGTAATGGATTTCTAGGGCTGCGATTCTGCTTAAGCTAAATCGTTACACTATTTAGGGCGTGCAACAGAGAACACATTGGAAAGCGTCGCGTATTCACCGCCACCAAGTCGAGATAAAGGGTCCAATGCCAACGCGTCAATCTTAAGACGTTCACTATCTTTATCAATCACATCTTCGGAAATGTACACGGTTTCAACTTGAGCAAAGATAAGGCTTTGAGGCACCTCTCCCACTTCTTTTACTTCGTACAAAGTGCAGCCAAAAGCGACCGCACACTCTTTCACTCTCGGTAAAGAAAACCCTTCAAATTCAACTAGCTCAATATTATTTGCGGTAACTTCAGAGTCACCATGTTCGAGTGTAGCTGCTGTTGCTGTCATTGTTTCGGCAGAACTTGAAGAAGCAATGTGAATCACTAGCTTACCCGTTTCTAAGGCGTTACGGGTGGTATCTTTGATTTCGCCCGACGGCTTTTTCCCAACTGATAACATCAGTAGCGGCGGATTGCTGGAAACAGGCGTGAAATAGGAGAAAGGTGCTAGGTTGTACTCTTGGTCGGAAGATTCCGTCAATGCCCATGCTATCGGGCGAGGCACAACGGTTTGTGTCATCAGGTGGTAAATCTGAGTGGGAGCAAGAGTATCAAGTTTGAGGTTCATAGCACGTCCTTGGTCTATGTGAATTACGACTCAGTTTACGTGTTAAGCAATGCTGTATCTATGCCTAATCAACAGAAACGGTAGAGAGTGTTCTTAATTTAAACAGATCACACCGGTATTTTCTCAAATTGACAGTCAAATTGACGAGCCCGAAACACCTACAATATTGATAACAGATTTATCAATAACTTACATTTTGGCATCGTTTATGCTTTATCTAAAGTACTTGTTAATCTCTCCATTGATGAGTGCCCATACTGTGAATACCCACATCGCAGTTGCTTTAAAGGAAAACAATCGATTGAAAGACAAAACCAAACAATGATTTAGGAGGTGGAATGATTCCAAACTCAAGTAAAAGAAAACCAAATAAATCGAGTAAGAAAACCAACAAAAAGGTAAGGAAAATCCCACTCTCCTTTACCTAGTAGATATCGAAGCAATATGACAACAAAGTAGTAAAGTAAATAACAAGCCCGTCGCCCAGCGGGCTTTGTTATCTTTAACACCTTAATTGAGGTTTACCTAGCTAAGCACATACCTTCCGTATAAAAGCCCATCATCAAACCCCATCTTCCTAACGCTCATTCATGAAACTTTTGTTCGCTTAAAATTCAAACACTGTTTATATTAAACAAGCACTTGTAGAGCGAGTAAGGAATAGAATGAGTATTAATGGAGATAAAACATCGGTTGTTATAGCTGGTGCGACAGGGCTAATTGGTCATCATGTCCTGAGACTGCTCATTAACGAGCCCGCTGTAGAACACATCTATGCTTTGTCACGAAGAGCATTAGGTGAAGAATTTCACTCCAACAAACTCGATACACTCATCCACAACGATCTACAAGTAACGAGTTGGGACGACACCAAAGCGACGCCCAACTTAGGCATTATCTGCTTAGGCACAACCAAGAAAAAAGCAGGTTCAAAAGAAGCGCTGCGAAAGATCGATGTAGAACTGGTTAGCCAAGTGGCACAGTCGATGAAATTCCTTGGAGTTCAACGTGTCGCAGTCGTTTCTAGCTATGGCGCTTCGCCAGACTCCTATTCACACTATCTGCGCTGTAAGGGACAAATGGAGCAAAACCTAAAACGTATTGGCTTCAAGCAGCTCTTCATCGCTCGTCCAGGCCCGCTGGTGGGTGAACGTGCCGAACCCAGAACTGATGAAAAGCTCCTACAAAGAGTCTTCCCTTTAATATCTCCGTTAATGTTTGGAAAATTCAAAAACCTACGCCCTATCCAATCGGAAGATGTAGCGAAAGCAATATTATTCCGATTGTTCGAAAATAATTTCCAAAGTATCGAAATCTACACCTCGACTGACATGCTTAATTTATTAGCGAAATATCATTAAAACGTCTATCTATTCACCACAATGTTGAATATCCATCCAACCCATTGGGTGGATATTACTAATCGTTCTAATAAATTACTTTTCCTTATTTTACGTTTTGTTACAGGTCGCTATTTTAGCTAACAGTATTTGCGCCCATATATCTAAGCGCCCTATCGATTCATGGTTATTCATAAGGAAAAACAATGTCATTTTCAGCTATCGCTGCCTTAGCGGTATTCACTGGTATCCTCTTTTTTCTCTACGGACAGCAGAAAAAAGAAAACACACTTTCTCGCCTCGTTTTACTCGGTTTAGTTTTCGGTAGTGCTTTTGGCCTTGGTCTTCAACTGCTATTTGGTGAAGGCAATCCTATTATCAAAGAGACGCTCGACTGGGTAAACATTGTGGGTCGTGGTTACGTTGGCCTACTAAAAATGGTCATCATGCCATTAGTGTTAGTTTCAATGATTGCGGCAGTAGTGAAGCTTGAGAAAGGCGGCTCACTAGGTAAGATTTCCGGCATCACCATTTCTGTGTTGCTAGCAACAACGGCAATTTCTGCGATTGTTGGTATTGTTGTAACACAAGCATTCGGCTTGTCGGCTGAAGGTTTAACTGAAGGCGCTCGTGAAACAGCACGTATCGCAACACTAGAAAGCCGCATCGGCAGCGTTTCAGATCTAACTATTCCACAAATGCTGGTTAGCTTTATTCCGACTAACCCATTTGCAGACCTAACAGGGGCTCGCTCTACTTCTATCATCGCGGTAGTTATCTTTGGCGTGCTAACGGGTATTGCTGCTCGTAAGGTGATGGCAGAGAAAGAAGAATTAGAATCTCCAATCCGTACGTTCGTTGAAGCGGCTCAATCTATCGTTATGCGCTTAGTTAAGATGATCATGGCACTAACGCCATACGGCATCGCAGCATTAATGGCGAAGGTAGTCGCAACGTCAAGTGCTTCTGACATCCTAAGCCTATTGGGCTTCATCGTTGCTTCTTACGTCGCTATTATCCTGATGTTCGTCGTTCACGGTGTGTTGGTTTCTTTTGTT
>NZ_JBFRSN010000127.1:0-3148 GCF_041473595.1 Vibrio sp. 10N.222.46.A1 | reverse complement strand
AGTACAGCGAAAAGCTATAACCAAACAGAAGTACACTCAGCTAAGTAACTCAGTAGCGAAGTAGCGAAGTAGCGAAGTAGCGAAGTAGCAGAATATTAAAAGATCACAGAATACAAAAAGGCCTCATTACTGCGAAGTAATGAGGCCTTTTCTATTTCATGTCGAAGGACAATGTCATCTCAACGGAAGATTAAACAGTCTCTTCAGCCATCTCTTGCTCTGTTGATTTACCAACGAAGAACATACAGATGATTGCGGCAGTTGTTGGAAGCAACCAACCCATACCGATTTCGAACAACGGCAGCATGTTCATTGCAGATACATCTATACCTGCAACTTTAGCACCATCGATAAGAGCAAACAGTAGAGACACTAATACCACTACGCGGTAAGCCGCTTTTGGATTAGGAAAGCGGCTGCGCAAGAATGTCAGTGCGACCAATGCGATTGCTACTGGATAAAGTGCAAACAGAACTGGAACAGACAGAGAAATTAACTGAGAAAGGCCAACGTTCGCTACGGTTGCACAAGCTACACCGTTGATGATTACCCAGGTCTTGTAAGACAGAGGTGTTAGCGAGCTGAAGTAATCAGAACATGCTGATACAAGGCCAATCGCCGTCGTTAGACAAGCCAATAGTACGATCACAGAAAGCACGAGTTGACCTGAAGGGCCAAACAAAGATTGGACGTATAGGCTTAAGATAGCGCCGCCATTATCTGCACCTGCTGCAACTGTTGCGCTTGTTGCGCCCAGGAAGAACAGAGAGATGTAAACAAATGCTAGACCCGCAGCGGCAATACAGCCCGCACTGATTAGGTACTTAGTTGTTGCTGCGCGGTCAGTCACGCCTTTACTGCGAATTGCGTCAACAATCAGCATGCCAAACATCAAAGCAGCAAAAGTATCCATGGTGTTGTAGCCTTCAAGGAAACCTTTGGTCAGTGGCTGAGTGATGTACTCACCGTGAGCCGCAAGGACATCACCTTGTGGGTTAATGAACACAGCAACTGCCAGTACAACCAAACCAACGAATAGTGCAGGCGTAAGTACCTTGCCAATAACGTCAATAAGCTTACCTTGTGACCATGAGAAGAACATCGCTACCACAAAAAATGCAATCGAAAAGAGAGTTAGATGAACTTGAGTCGCATCAATGAAGAACGGCTTCACCGCCATCTCATATGCAACAAGGCCAGTACGCGGTGCAGCAAATGCAGGACCGATAATGATAAAGATCAGCACAGCCATGATGGTTGCAGCTTTCTTAGGAAGATCTTTAGTTAAGTGACCCCAAGAGCCACCAGCCACTGCAACCGCGACGATAGTGATTAACGGCAGACCAACGGCAGTCAGCAGAAAACCAGACATCGCTGGAAGAAAGTGATCACCAGCTAATTGGCCAGCTAGAGGTGGGAAGATGATGTTACCCGCACCTAAGAAAAACGCAAAAAGCATAAAGCCCAATGCCATTATATCTGTTAGTTTTAGACTCTGTTTCACAGATAATCCTTAATTATATTTATGAGTTTATGTTGTGCTTACATGAATGTTACAGCGAGAAGCTGCCAATCAATCTTTAAAATAGTCGCGCATAATGACGAAACACTCGGCTAGCTGCAAGTCACCATAAAAAAACACCATATAAATTTGCATATATAAACAAAAAGTAGTGAATTAAACTAAATATATGCAGATTAACATAATTATCAACCGATCATTGTTAGCAACAATAGATAAGCAATTAGAATATTAATTTACACAAATAGTTAACATTAGAGCTAATCACTTAAAATATCTCGATAATCAGAATATTCATGAAAGACAAAACGACAAATACTAAAAGCTTCAATTTTAAGAGGTTCTCTATTTACGGAGGACAGAGCGGCATGCCTGTTAGCACCGATGGAGTACTGCTCGGATCATGGATTAACCTTGCCCCTGAATCATTAGTACTCGATATAGGGACAGGAACAGGTCTGTTGGCCTTGATGGCTGCGCAGCGTTTTGAGGATGCTTCAATCTCTGCGATCGATATTGATCAGCACGCCATTGATGCTGCCACAGTCAATATTGAGCAGTCGCCTTGGCAAGATCGTATCTCCCTTCATCACGACAGCGTGTTAACCACGGATTTCTCGCAACAATTTGATGCCATAATTTGTAATCCGCCCTACTTCAACTCTGGTGAACAGGCACAGCAAAGTCAAAGAGCCACCGCTAGACACACCGACAGCTTGGATCACCTTCAACTTGCCCAGTGTTGTTTCGAGATAACAACTGATGCCGCCACCGCCAGTTTTATACTGCCGACGCCCGAAGGAGAAGGCTTCATCAAACTTGCCGAGCAATGTGGTTGGTACCTAGCAAAGCGCCTTGATGTGAAAACAACCGACAAAAAACCGCCAAGCAGAATCCTGTTTGAACTATCTAAAGATCCTGTTAGCGAGCAAGATTTGCAGCGTGAATCGCTTACGATCCATCACGATGGCGGTTATAGCGAGGCATTTATTGCCCTTACTAAAGATTTTTATCTCAAGATGTAGCAAATACCATGTGATCCTAATCACTAATGCTTCTATAATGTCCGACTACTCTTTTTTATCGTCTGCTTTTTGAGGCAGAAACATTTATTGCTTGTGGAGAAACAACAGTGATCAGAACCTTTGCAGAACTCGATCTAAACCAAGAGCTGCTTAAAGCAATTGACGAAATGGGCTACGAACGCCCAACACAGATACAAGCTGAAGCAATCCCACAAGCGTTAGATGGAAGAGACGTTTTGGCTTCTGCGCCAACAGGTACTGGTAAAACAGCATCATTTGTATTGCCAGCACTGCAATACCTACTGGATTTCCCACGTAAGAAATCTGGCCCTGCACGTATGCTTATCCTGACGCCAACGCGTGAGCTAGCAATGCAGATCACCGAACAAGCACGTGAACTTGCTAAATACACCAGCCTAAATATCTTTACGATCACGGGCGGTGTGATGTACCAAGAGCACGCAGATATCTTAAGCACGACTCAAGATATCGTAGTCGCAACACCTGGTCGTCTGATGGAATACATTGAAGGCGAGCGTTTTGACTGCCGTGCGATTGAATGGCTGGTTCTCGATGAAGCTGACCGTATGCTAGACATGGG
>NZ_JBFRSN010000126.1:0-5366 GCF_041473595.1 Vibrio sp. 10N.222.46.A1 | reverse complement strand
CAGTTCTACACGTTTACCATCGAGTCGTTTTGTTTTTCCTCTATACAGCTTCCTTGCTTTGTTTATCGATATTTCTTCAAATCCTGAATCTAAAGAGAATATGGCGTAATCTTCTGCGGCATGAGCTGGGCTGAGAAGAAGCAAGTTTCCTAATAGCCCTACCGCGACTGGCAATATGACTCTGCGTGGAAGTGTTTTTATTGTTTTAATCCAATCCATGGGTTTCTCCTAACAAGTCGCACTTTCTATTTGATGGAATAGCTTTTCTTTTCTTACGGGCTTCGCTACGTATCCATCCATGCCTGAATCAAAGCACTTTTGAATGTCATCATCGATAACACTGGCGGTTAGCGCGATGATAGGAGTTTTGCTTAAGCCTAGGTTTTTCTCATGCTCCCGAATCTCCTTAGTTGCTGTGAAACCGTCCATAACGGGCATCATGCAATCCATTAGTATAATGTCGAAACTACTGTCGTTTTGGTACATATCAACGGCAATTTGACCATTCTCTGCAATTTCAAAAGCGTAACCAGCCCTTGTTAGCATGACCGAAGCGACTTTTTGGTTAACTCGATTGTCTTCGACGAGCAGTATTCTTTCAGATTTGCTCGGAACCGGGTTTTGTTCTCTTTCCTCTGGCACAGTCCGTTTAGCTGCAGCATTAAGAATCGGCGTTACGGTCGCGGGTTTTTTCGTAGATTTAGTTTTGTAGGCAACAGGAAGTGGCATTGCTTCAACGGCGGCAAGTACTTTTTCTTTTAACATTTCAAATTTGAATGGCTTTGGCACATAGTCATCCATGCCCACGTCGAAACACCTTTGAATATCGTCATCAATAACACTGGCGGTCAGGGCAATGATAGGGATACGACGCGTGGCATTGGTCTCTTTTTCAACGCGGCGAATATTACTTGTCGCTTCAAAGCCATCCATAACCGGCATCATGCAGTCCATGAGTATTGCTGCGTAGTGAGGGTTCGATCTGAACATGTCCACGGCTTCCTGGCCATTATTCGCAAACTCGAATTCAAAACCACTTTTACCAACATGAAGCCCGGCAATTTTTTGGTTGACCTTGTTGTCTTCGACGATCAGAATTTTGTGTTGTATCTCTAGAGAAGGTTGGCTCGCCTCTGAAAGCTCAACCCGACCCTGTGTATCACAGAGCTCAACCGCTTTAATCAAACGTAAACCGAGTAGGGGCTGTGATACTTGAGCCGTAACACAATTGCCGATGTCAGCCGGCTCGCTCAAAAATGATCGAATCAAGCAGATAGTGATGCCGTTTTGGTGGAGCTTATCTAAGTCACTGGTATAGTCACTGGCTTGGAATGTGTCATCTTCAGCAAAGACAACTGTGATTGGGTTAGCGTGCTTTTGAATCGTGAGTTGTTGTGTAAGCTCAGCTGTATCTCTCGTTTGTTGGGTTATTTCTAAACCATAGAGGTTAAGGTCCCATTCTATTCGTTTAGAGAGCATGTTCGCGTTACCTAGAACATAAATGTCGGCGGTTGCTGTGCTTGGTTTTGGCAACATTAAATCAATGGGTAATTCTAGATCGAAGTAGAAACAACTGCCTTTACCTTTGACGGAGTCGAGTTGGATCTGACCACCCATAAGTTCAACAAGCTGAGTACTGATCGCAAGGCCAAGACCAGTACCACCGAATTGTCTGGTCGTTGAATCATCTTCTTGAGCGAACGGTTCGAATATCTGTTTCTGTTGCTGTTTATCGATACCAATCCCCGTGTCTCGCACAGAAAACCTTAGGGTGACATTGTTTTCTGCTTTGTTTAGCGTTTGGATTGACAGGGTAACGCCACCTTCTGCTGTGAACTTCACCGCGTTCGACATAAAGTTCATCAAGATCTGTCTTAATCGGTGATCATCGATCATCACGCGTGCAGGTGTGTCTGGGCTGATATCAACGTTCACTGATATTTTTTGCTCTTTAGCTTTTGGCGCGACAATAGATGCGATGTCGTAAATGGATTCTCTAATCGATGCCGAATGCGGGCTGATTAATAGCATGCCAGATTCAATCTTAGAGAAGTCTAAGATGTCGTTGATCAGGCTTAGCAGTAGTTGAGATGAGGTCTCGATCGTATCTACATAATCACGTTGTGTTGGTGTAAGTGGTGTGTCTGACAGAATCTCCGAAATACCGATAACGCCATTCAGTGGGGTTCGAATTTCATGAGACATATTGGCCAAGAAGCTACTTTTCGCTTTGCTAGCTTGTATCGCGTGGTCTTTGGCTTCTTCGGCGTCTTCTTTAGCTCGCTCTGCGTCTTCTTTCGCTATCGTTAACTTCTCTTTTGCATGTTCTCGTTCGATGGTCAGTCGCTCTACTTGCTGAGCAAATAGGCTGAGTTCGTCTTTGCCTTGAATCAGTTTGTCCAAAGAAGGGCGGGTATCATCATTTTCACTTTTTAAGAACCTAAGAACTAGCCCAAGATTGTTGGTGACTTGTTTCGCTAAACTGAGGGTTAATCCCATAACAGTTGCTGCAAGCAACGTGACGATGGAAATAAATAGCGTTCTTTCTGTTTGAGCATCTGAGATCGCTTGAGCTACTTCGGCTTGGAACTCTTGTTTGATCACGTCACCTAAATTCTGCAACAGGCTTAGGCGAGCACTCATCGCATTGAGTCCGGTAGTGATCTCTTTTGGAGTCAATGCGCTTATTGTGGATGAACTATGAAGTGCGTGACGTATCTCTTGGCTTTTCATAAAAGCCTCATCTTTAAACACTTCAATCATGAGTGAAACTTGATGTGTATTGGCATTCAAGGACACAAATCTTTCTAAGAACAAAACTTGCCTAGCATTGAGGCTTTCAACCAACTCGGCTAGTTCAGAATCATACTCTTGATGATTTTGGTAAATATCGAAGAGTGAAGCGCTGAGCTTAAATTCTTCATTTGACCAAAACATCAACCACTCTAGTTGATGCAAGGCGGTGAGGTGCTGTTGAATCTCACGCTTGGTGATATCAAAAGGGACTTTCTCAATGGCTAGCAACAATTGTTGGTACAAGTCACTTTGCCATTCAATCGCATCCAGCTTATCGAAACTGTCGGTCGTTTTCATAGTCGACAAGGTTGCCTCACTGAAGTCGGCCAGCAGTTGGTTCACTTCTTCGGAACTGTTTAGAAATATGCTGGGTGAAAGTGCTTTGAGCTCGGCATTTACCTTAGCACTTCGATTAACGAACTCTTCAGTGTTTGGGGCCAAAGTACTTCGATACAAGACAGAGATATCTTCAAGGTAAATTGCTAACTGATTGGTTCGCTCAAAATCGTTTAACTGCGTCGTCAGAAAGTAAGCTTGTCTACCGGCTAAGAAAAGGAGCAATGAGATCGGTAGTAGAACTAAGCCAAAGAGTTTATGTTTAACTGAAAGGTTATTCCAGACCGTGAGTGTCGACATATTAAGGATCCATCCAACTGGTTTTATATAAAAACAGTAGAATAAAAATGCCGATATGGAAACTTTGAAACTGTAAATTTAATGGAAGTGTGGGAGGGGTATAAGTTCTTGTGATTCCACAGCTTATTTTGAAATAGCTTGTCTTGCTAGCAATTTATAGCGTTTGGCGGTCGGTTTGATTTTGATGCTTATTGATGAGTATCTTAAAAAGCGAGTTAATTAGGGTGATTTTTATCGAGACTTAGTTCAAATAGAAGTTGCTCTAACACCGTTTTTGCAGAAGGTTCTAGCGCCCAAACACCGAGCATTCTGTTCAGTGCAGCGCGGTACACTCTGTTTTTGAGTAGGAAAGCGAGCGTACGCGTATCGTTGCTCAGAACATTTGATTGTACGACGGTTAACTCAGCTTTGTTCTCGATATCGATTTTCTGAAGATTGAAAGCGGGTAGAAAGGCACACTCATACCAAACTTCTATGATCTCTCGAAGTTCGATTTCCTCTTCAGGCACATCGCAGCCCTGAAGTTGATGGTTTTCAGGAATTGCGGATAAGTAAGCGACATCAAGCTTGTCTGCAACGAATGTGTACATTTGCTTCCTTTGTATCGGTGATTTTAGAGCGAATCATCTCTCTCACTTATGTTTTTGTCAATTACATCCATTTATCTAACGAGTAATTTGTGAATAAGCATCGTCGTGTTTAACTCAAGCTGTTTAAGTATTTGTCTGTTAAGCCAAAATATTTCAAGTTGCCATCAGGTTCTAGAACCAAACTCATATTGGAAGTAGCGATCAAACCGGGATCATTGGTCGAAAAAATGACGGTCTTATTCAGCAACTTATCGCTGAACAGGCGGTTAAAATACTGGGCGTTTTCATTTTCAGCCCCGTTGAACGGTTCATCAATGATTATCAGAGATTGCTCACAGTTGCCTAAACCAAGTGCCAAACGCAGCTTTTGTTGAATTCCATTCGGAAGACCTTTGCACTTATCGACACTCAATTGAGTCGCCAAGCCTTCTGGCAGCCATTCGTCTAGCTCGAAGAAGCTCACCATCTCCTGCATTTTCTCTGTCGGAATGAGTCCGTTATGCAGAATGAAGTTGGTTTCTAGTGAGCCTTCAAAAATATGCAGGTTAAAAGGGATGTAGTTAATTGAGGTGCGATAACGGTAGCTATTGAACTGTTTAATGTTGTAACCATCGACAGAAACTGCGCCTTGATAGCGGTCTTCTAGCCCAGCAATGATTGAAATTAAGGTGGTTTTTCCGCAGCCCGTAGGGCCACAAATGACCACTTTTGCACTGGGTGGTATTTTGAACCCCAAGTTGGTTAACCCTGTTGCTGCCCCTGTGTAACGGTGGCTGACACCACTGCCTACAATATTTCCTTGGAACAGCCGAATAGGCGGGCTTTTTTCTAGCGTTAACTTGTCGTCATTCATCGACATCAAGTTGTTGATCTGTGCCGACGAAGCCTTGATGGATTGAAACTTAGAAATTGAGTTATAGATGCCCATTATCGGGCCTAGTGCTTTCCAAACGAGAATAACGGTTGCGAGCATCGCGCCCGCATCAGAAGTGCCTTCCATGACTCCGATTACTGCGGTCACGATACTTGCAGTACCAATCACCTGAATCAAACTACCGCCAGCAGCCTGAATTTTACTGTTGGTTACAGCTACATTCTCCGCATCACTAGTGCTTTGCATATGGGAGGCACTAAAACGAGATTGAACCACGCGCAGTAAAGGCAAACCTTGAATGGTCTTGATACCACGAAGGATTTCATTCCATTGATAAGAGACCATGGCGTTAGCGCGAGAGCTTTTAGATGTAGCTTGTGAGTAGATGTAACGAGAGTAAACACAGAACACCAACATTAATATTAAGCCACCCATCACCACAAGTGCAGCCGTGCCAGACATCAGAGCAA
>NZ_JBFRSN010000125.1:0-2073 GCF_041473595.1 Vibrio sp. 10N.222.46.A1 | reverse complement strand
TTAGCATTGCAGGGTGAAGGGATCTATCTTCGGATGAATAGACCGCCGGGTGGAATTTTACATGGTTGTTTTCAATGTTATTGACACCGAGCTTGTTTAAGTACGTTTGGGCCAGTGTGTTATCCATCGGTAAGCTTTGATTGATATAATCCTTAGCCCGTTCTTCAAACTGCGCAATATGCCTTGGGGTGGTGCTCAGTAATTTGTCGTGTTTACTGTTTTCCTCCAGTTGATATTTTTCCGGTTCGTTGATCATCTTGTGCGCTTCATTCATCGCGGCTTTATAATTCATTTCCTTATGACTCATGATTAGGTTAATCAATGCGCCTTTTTCGCCTGTGGTGTAGTCTTTGAAATACCCGCGATGCTCTCCAGTTAAGGTGACTTTAATGGCCGATTTTCCAATACCAAAGGTTAAATAATCCCGGTCTGATTTGGATTGATTCGGCTGGCCTAATAACTGAATGGCGAGGCTTTCGGTGTATTTTGGTAGCTGCGTATTGATGTGCTCCCTAAATGTGTTGTAGTCAAAGTCACCGCTTTTATTTTGGAACCGGACGTCCTCATGAGGGAGTGCATTACGGTTAAAGTAGGTGGTGTCTTTGGGTGGAATTTGGTTGAGGGTTTCTATCGCACTGGCTTTATGGCTCTCTTTAGAAAGCCAGCTTTTGACCAATTGTTTTGTGTTGTCGGTATAGAGCCGAATGTGCTGACTGGCACGAGTCACATCGATACCGGCGCGTCTTAAGTTGGTCAGTGCGCCTTTGCTTTGTATCGCGCTAATGACGTGTTGATAGGTGGACCCTTGCGCCATGTCTGCGGTTCGACTGTAAGCGTAGTCCCAGTGCCCGTCTTTAAGCGCATTAGGGTTAAGGTTGAGTGTTTGTCCTGTCTTAGATTGAGCGATAACACGGTCTGTAGTCGCTTGCGTGATGCGGTACTCCACGTTGGCTTTGATACTGCGCTCTTTATCGGTAAAACGGGTGATGATTTTATCGCCCGTTGAGAGTGGTTTTTCTGACGTAGAGAACAGGGTGGTGAAGCGGTGGTCACGGTTGCGCGGTAAGAATGGCCTAGTCTTACCTGTCGCTGCGTCTTGAAGTGTCACCACGCCATGCTCTGAGTCAACGTGAGTGATTGTCGCGTACTCACCGGGTCTGGTGCTCAATATCAAGCCTTTTTGATACGGCATCATGGTAGTGAGCTCTTCACCCGTGGCGCCGATTGAGCGTAGCCGGGTTGCGACGACGTTCTCTTTGCCTAACTCACTCTGTTTCATCAAACCGACACGGATGTGTTCGGTGATGGTGTCTCGCTCCTGGTTGGTGTACGCGATAATCAGTGTGTTGTCTCGCGTTTCGGGGGTGCGCTCTAAATAGTCTTTGGCGACCATGTAGGGCAGCTTCTCTGTGGCGGTGAGCTGCGCTCTGCGTCGGTCTTTGTCGTTTTCATCCAACGTGGAAATGACATGTTGACTGTTGCTTTGAGTATCAGGGGCTTGCTGCTGGAGTTTATCTAGGGCGCTGAGTGGCTGTTTATCAATGGTGTTTTGCTGTGCATTGTGCAGGGTGTCATTTTGTGGACGTACCATATCGGTCATGTAAGCGGTATCGATGCGGCCTTGGCTTATGGCCAGCTCAAAGGGTTTACCGGCACTGAGTGATAAAAGCTGCTCTTTATCGCCCAATTTGGCTGTTTTGGACTGACTGTCATTGACCAGCTTTGTGAACTCATCGGCTTGCTTGTTGCTGACCATGGAGCTTTCATCGAGAAAGAACAAGGTGTGTTGATAGTCACTGGCTTCTCGATTGCCTTGTCGGATGTCAGAGAGCAAGCTTTCCAGGGTTTGCGCTTTCACGCCTTTGCTTTCGAGCTCTGCTACCGCGGCGTGCGTGGGCGCAAGACCGATGACGCTTTGCTCTGGCTGCTGGCTGGCTTCTTTGACTAACTGGATAAGTTCAATATTGGATTCAAGCATGGTGGACTTACCTGTACCGGCTAACCCTTGGATGGCCACAAAGCTGTCCTTGGTGGTTGAGATAAGGGTGATGGCGTCCTTTTGCCCTTGGGTTA
>NZ_JBFRSN010000124.1:0-1632 GCF_041473595.1 Vibrio sp. 10N.222.46.A1 | reverse complement strand
GTCCTGTAAAAGACAGTAAGATGACACCGCGTATTGCTGAAACGGCAAAAGCGCTCTGGTACATCTATCTCAGCTTAACAATTGCTTGTGCAGTGGCATTTTGGCTTGCAGGTATGAGCTTCTTTGACGCTATTAGCCATAGTTTCTCGACTATCGCAATTGGTGGCTTCTCAACGCACGATGCAAGCATGGGCTATTTCAACAGTCCTGCTATCAACATGATTACGGTCGTGTTCCTTCTTATATCTGCATGTAACTATTCTCTTCACTTTGCGGCATTTGCTTCTGGTGGTGTACATCCTAAGTATTACTGGAAAGATCCTGAGTTCCGTGCCTTTATCTTTATTCAAGTCGTGCTGTTCTTAGTTTGTTTCTTATTACTGTTGAATCACCATTCTTATGACTCGTATTATGATGCTTTCGATCAAGCCTTGTTCCAGACAGTATCTATTTCAACAACCGCAGGCTTCACCACAACCGGTTTCTCTGAGTGGCCGCTATTCTTACCTGTGTTGCTTCTGTTCTCTTCTTTTATAGGTGGTTGTGCAGGTTCAACGGGTGGCGGTATGAAAGTCATTCGAATATTACTGCTTACTTTACAGGGTGCTCGTGAAATGAAGCGTCTTGTTCACCCGCGTGCTGTCTATACCATCAAGGTTGGTGGTTCGGCGCTACCACAACGTGTCGTTGATGCGGTTTGGGGCTTCTTCTCTGCATACGCATTAGTTTTTGTGGTTTGTATGTTGGCTCTTATTGCTACGGGGATGGATGAGCTAAGCGCTTTCTCTGCCGTAGCGGCAACGCTGAATAACCTTGGCCCGGGCTTAGGTGAAGTGGCAATGCACTTCGGCGATGTGAATGATAAGGCCAAATGGGTGTTGATCGTATCTATGCTGTTTGGTCGTTTAGAGATATTCACCTTATTAATTTTATTGACCCCTACGTTTTGGCGTAGCTAAGGACAACATTGTGGCAAAAGCTCTATTTTTATATTCAAGCCGTGAAGGGCAGACCAAGAAAATCTTGAACTATATAAAAGAAGAAATGAATGAGTTCGAATGTGAGCTTCAAGATCTGCACACTATTAGTAATGTCGACTTTGCTCAATACGATAGAGTGTTGATTGGTGCATCTATTCGTTACGGCCACCTTAATAAGAAGCTATATAAGTTCATTGATGCCAACCTTGCTCAGTTGCAATCGAACAAGGTTGCTTTCTTTTGCGTTAACTTAACAGCTCGTAAAGAAGACCAAGGCAAAGATACTCCTGAAGGTAGCGCCTATATTAAGAAGTTTCTTCTTAAGTCTCCATGGCAGCCGACTCTAATCGGTGTATTCGCTGGTGCCCTCTATTACCCACGTTATAACTGGTTCGATAAAACCATGATTCGCTTCATTATGAATATGACAGGTGGAGAAACGGATACAACCAAGGAAGTTGAGTACACAAACTGGGAAAAAGTCTCTTTATTCTCTAAGAAATTGCAAGAGATGTAAGAGAAAAGCCTACTTTTGAGGCGTTTTGTGCTCTTTTTAATCGAACGAATAAAAAAACGAGAAAAACTTCAAAAAGGGCTTGCCAGTGTGATCGAAATCTCTATAATGCCACCTCGCTGACACGGGATGGCTTCG
>NZ_JBFRSN010000123.1:0-19423 GCF_041473595.1 Vibrio sp. 10N.222.46.A1 | reverse complement strand
GTGTGGATAACTTGGTTGATAAAGTTATTTCAGACCCAATTCTTTACATTTCTCTAAAAGATCTTTCTTGTTTTCAGTATATTAGCTGAATTGCGGCGATCGTAACTCATTGTTTTTTATCAGGTTGAATACTTGCCTTGAATTTGATAAAAGATCGTTAACTTGTTGTTTTTTGATCTTAATCATTTATCGGTACTGTGTTTAACTTTACGTGGGTGTCGGAAGTTTACGAGAGTTCTGAATTTTTTCCACATTGTTAGAATTGAGAACAAGGTCAAACATTGTTCGAAAATTATGTGCAACGAGTTGTGTTGTATGGTGGGTTGTTGGTGTGGATTGGCCTGCCAATCGTTGATGCCTAAGGGGTTAGGCGTCTCTTGGTAGCCCTTTCTCAACGATGCGTATTAGCCTGTGCTTTTTGGTGAGGATTTTGCTGCTATCTTTTTGCACACAACTATTTTTCTGCGTAGAGCTATCTTCTTGCATGCTGCTAGCATTGGGTAACTGTTGTAGTTGTTTATTTAAAGCCCACTCAATATGTACATCCAGCATTTCGTTGTTGCCTCGATGAGATTCCAGTGTTTCAACAATGCGTTGTTGAAATGGCGCATTGCCCATAGCAACAAAGATATTGCGTAACCATTGGGTGTGTCCAATACGTCTTATCGCTGAGCCTTCCATCTTCTTTAGGAAGGTAGCTTCATCCCAACTTGAAAGTGAAACAAGGTTTGCCTCTCGGAAGTCTTCTCTGCGGTGGAAGTCAGTTTGCTCAGTGAGTTCGGCATGGCGGTTCCACGGGCAAACTAACTGACAGTCATCGCAACCGTAAATACGATTACCAATTGCGTCTCTAAACTCTTCCGGGATCACACCATCATATTCAATGGTTAAGTACGAGATACATTTTCGAGCATCCACTACGCCATCAGCAATAATGGCGCCCGTTGGACAAGAGGTGATACATGCGGTGCATTTGCCGCACTCATCGACACTGGGTTCATCTGTTGGAAGAGGAATGTTAACTAACAATTCTCCTAGGAAGAACCAAGAGCCAGCGTCTTTATCAAGAATTAATGAGTGTTTACCTGTCCAGCCCAACCCTGCTTTTTGAGCGAGCGGTCGTTCCAAAATGGGCGCTGAATCCACGAAAGGACGTGAGTCTAAACCTTCGACTTCCTTTTCGATTCTTTGTCCCAGCTTTTTCAACTGGTTGCGGAACAATTTGTGATAATCGCGGCCTAAAGAATAACGGCTGATATAACCTTGAGTGGTATCGCTTAGGTTAGAGGCAAACTGAGCTTCTGGTGGTAGATAGTTCATTCGGGCGCTGATCACTCGAATGGTGCCTGGGTGAAGTTCATTGGGACGAGCACGCATCATCCCATGTCGAGCCATCCAATCCATTTCGCCGTGGTTGCCAGCATCTAGCCATGCTTGAAGAGGGGCTTCATGTTCACTTAAATCAACATCGCAGATGCCAACTTTTTGAAAGCCTAGTTCTTTTCCCCAGATTTTAATTTTTTCAGCAAGATGGTCTAGATTCATGGCTTAATTCTTAATTCTTATTTTCTCTGTTTTACAATTAGAGATAAGGCTAATTAAAATTAGGTTCGGCAAAAATGGGGGCGGATCTTAACGGATCTTAGTGGTATTGACCAGAACAGACGTGTTTTGATCAGTATTTTTCATAGAACTTACACTTGAGTGCTTGTCTCCCAAAAGCATCACGGTTTACTATTCTTGTTCTTTTGATTTTTATATAGTCAACGATCGATTTTTAGAGAACGTATTCATGAGCACGAAACAATTTACTTTGAAAGATGAACAAGCAACGATTCAATTAGGAACGGAGCTTTCTAATCTTTGCTCACAGCAGACAACTATTTATCTGCATGGTGATCTTGGCGCAGGTAAAACGACCTTCAGTCGTGGTTTTGTAAAAGCACTTGGCCATCAAGGAAATGTAAAGAGCCCAACGTATACTCTAGTTGAACCTTATCAACTTGCCGATTGGCAGGTGTACCATTTTGATCTTTATCGCCTAGCCGATCCTGAAGAATTAGAGTTTATGGGGATTCGTGACTACTTCACGCCAGATGCTATCTGTTTGGTTGAATGGCCAGAGAAAGGTTATGGAATGCTACCAGAAGCAGATTTGGATATTGATATTCGTTACCAAGACGATCACCGCATTGTTTCTTTAACCGCTAACAGTGAATACGGACAGCGCTTACTTAGTCAGTTGGAGTTATGTTGATTTCTAGACGCCTTATTTCAGCAGTAGCTATGTTGGCTGCTGTTTTTTCTATACTGTTTTCTTCACTTGTTTCTGCAAACTCACTAAAGAGTTTAAGGGTTTGGCCTTCTCCAGAAGAAACTCGTGTGGTTATCGATTTAAAATCAGAAGCGGATTTCAGCTATTTCACCCTGAGTAGCCCGAGTCGCTTGGTTGTTGATTTAAAAAAGACCAACCTTGCAACTAAGTTACCGGTCGTGGTGAAAGACAGCCCCGTTCTATCTAAGATTCGTAAAAGCTCACCGCCAGACAAAAACACCTATCGCTTGGTTTTTGAGTTAAAGAAGTCGTCTAAAGCAGAGTTGTTTAAACTCAGTCCGACTCCTGGTGGTCAGTACGGACATCGCTTGGTGATCGATTTGCCTCATGGTGCGGCAAGTAAAGGCAAAGCAACATCAACGCCGACTAAGCCAACAGTGAGTAAGAACCTCAATCAAGTTAAGCGTCAGCGTGATGTTCTGATTGTGATTGACCCAGGCCACGGTGGTGAAGACCCTGGTTCCATTGGCCCATCTCGTAAATATGAGAAGAATGCGACTCTTAGTATTTCGAAAAAGATCGCTGCGCAGTTGAATGCAGTTCCGGGAATCAAAACGCGTTTAACACGTAATGCTGATTACTTTGTAAACCTGAACAGACGTGTTGCAATTGCTCGTGAGAACGAAGCACACCTCTTGATCTCTATTCACGCCGATGCCTTTACGACGCCTCAACCAAGAGGTGGTTCGGTGTTCGTGTTGAATACTCGACGGGCAAATACTGAGATTTCCCGTTGGATTGAGAACAAAGAGAAGCAGTCAGAATTGCTGGGCGGCAGCGGTGCTGCGTTTACTGGCAATATTGCAGATAAAAACGTCAACCAAACCCTGCTTGATTTGCAGTTTAGCCACTCTCAAAAAGAGGGCTACAAACTGGCAACGACCATTCTCTCTGAAATGGGTAAGGTCGCAAAACTGCATAACAGTAAGCCGATTAACACCAGCTTGGCAGTGTTACGTTCACCACAAATTCCATCGGTACTTGTAGAAACGGGCTTTATTTCGAATCCGACCGAAGAGAAGCTTCTTTTCCAACGTTCGCATCAAGACAAACTTGCGCGGGCTGTGACCAAAGCGGTCGTTAAATATTTGAAAGCGAATCCACCAGAAGGGATTGTTATTTCTAACGCGGCGGCATCTTCTAACTCTACCAGTCAGCACAAAGTACAGCGTGGTGAATCATTGTCTGTGATTGCGAAGAGGTACGGCTCGTCTACACAAGCATTATTGAAGTTGAATGGTTTGAAGTCGACGAGCTTAGCGGTAGGGCAAATTCTAAAAATTCCAAGCTCGGGTTCACAAGCGGCTACCACAACAAGCCGTAAAACGCTGACACACACGGTTAAGTCTGGAGAGTACTTAGGCAAGATAGCTAGCCGTTACAAAGTATCGGTAGCAAGCATTAAACGTGAGAACCGCTTGAAATCAGAAACCGTGAGAGTAGGCCAAAAGTTACGCATTACGGTTGAAGTAAAAGATATACCTCTACGTAAACATAAAGTCGCAAGAGGTGATTATCTTGGCAAGATTGCTTCGAAATATGGCGTGAGCGTCAACAGTATCCGTCAAGCAAACAAACTACGTTCCGATGAGTTGGCCATTGGCCAAGTGCTGATTATTCCGCACAAATAGTTGGCTAATGTTGAAGTAATGTTTAGAACATAGAAGCAATCTCAAACGCGAGAAGTGCTTCTATAAATGGCAGTAAGGTAGCTATACATATGACGATCAAAATACTGCCAGCTCGGCTAGCTAACCAAATCGCAGCGGGTGAAGTGGTAGAAAGACCTGCTTCTGTTGTGAAAGAGTTGGTTGAGAACAGTTTGGATTCTGGTGCGACACGTATCGATATCGATATCGAGAAAGGTGGCGCTAAGATGATCCGTGTTCGTGACAACGGCAAGGGCATTGTTAAAGATGAGCTTGCCTTGGCATTAAGCCGTCATGCTACCTCTAAAATTCATACTCTTGATGACCTTGAAGCGATCGTCAGCCTAGGTTTCCGAGGTGAAGCTCTGGCGAGTATTAGCTCTGTTGCGCGCCTAACTATGACTTCACGCCCTACGACTCAGGATCAAGCTTGGGCTGCACATAGTGAAGGTCGTGATATGCAGGTGAAACTGCAGCCAGCAGCGCATCCCATTGGCACCTCGGTTGAGGTATTGGATCTGTTCTTCAATACTCCGGCACGACGTAAATTCTTACGCACCGAGAAAACTGAATTCACGCATATCGATGAGCTGCTTAAACGCATTGCATTGAGCCGTTTTGATGTGACGATTAACCTTCGTCATAACGGTAAAATGATTCGTCAGTACCGCGCTGCAAAAACACAAGTTCAAGCCGAAAAGCGCATCGCAGCTGTATGTGGCAATCCTTTTGTTCGCCATATGCTTAAGATCGAACTTGAGCATCAAGGCTTAAAACTTCATGGCTGGATCACCACGCCTGAAGGAGCAAGACAACAAAGCGATCTGCAATACTGTTATGTGAATGGTCGTATGATGCGTGACAAGCTCATCAACCATGCGATTCGTCAAAGCTACGAAACTAGCTTGCGCCCCGACCAATTCGCTACGTATGTGTTGTTCATCGAGCTAGACCCACATCAGGTGGACGTGAATGTTCATCCTGCAAAACATGAAGTGCGTTTTCATCAAGCCCGCCTTGTACACGACTTTATCTACCAAGCCTTGAGTGATGGCTTAGCCCAAAGCAAACAAATTGATGCAGCACCGATCAAGCAGTCTGCGTTTCATCAGTCAGAAGTGATGCATCATCAGCAAGGTAGCTCGAATCCGGGTATCGGAGAGATTGCCAGTTTCTCAGAGCCTGAAAGCATAATGCCGAGCAGTTCAGAACAACCTCAAGTATCTGATAGTGAAAGATATGCTATTGAGCAAACGCCAGCCTACCCAAGAAAAGCCGAATCTGAACAGGTTTATGATAACCCTCAGCACAGCGTTAATGATGGTGGGCAGCGTTATAGCTCACCAGCTAACCGAGGTTCATCGTCTAGCAGAGGCTCGTCGGATCGCGAAACCAGTTTTACAGGCTCGCCTCGCCAAGAGTGGATAGAGTCTCGACCTGAACCTAAAAAAGAAAAAGAGCTGCACCAACATCATGGTGAGCCTGCTCCATCTAAGCGAGAAGTGAAGGCCTATAAAGAGCTTCTGAAAACGCCAGATTTTGATGACCAAGTTGTAGAACCATACTCACCTCACGAGCATGTGGCACCCGTAGAAACCAGAGACAGCATAGAAAATAAAGAAGCTAAGCCTGCTCAACAGAACCCTGTTCATTTAAAGCCAAGAGTACCTGTGACGGACTTAGGCAAAGCAGTCTCGGTAGTGGAACGCCAATATTTGGTAATGGGAAACAAGAACGGCAGTGTGTTGGTTTCTTTGGCTAAGGCTGAGTTATTGCGTGTTGTTGGTCAGCTTGATACGCGTGATGGCGCGTTAAAGAGCCAACCATTATTAGTGCCTTTATCCATCAAATTAGGCGCTGATTTAGTCGATGTCGCTAAGGCGCTAAGTCCAATACTGTCTGTGCTTGGTATCGAGCTTAAAGCTAGGAATAACGAAGCGATAATGGTGATGGGAGTGCCTTCTCCTTTGAGGCAGCAAAACTTACAAATTTTGATCCCAGATCTGTTATCTTACGCGGCTTCAATAAACGCTCAGGCCTCGGAAACTCAAGGCCATAGCTTTTCTAGCGATACGTTACCATTACTGGTTAACTGGATCGGGATTCAGACAGCACAAGTAAAAAACGACTACACTTTATCTGAAGCGGTTCAACTAGTTGGGGAACTTGAGCAACTTTGGCATGGTCTACTTCCATTAGATGATCCCGAATTTGTTAATCCTATCGACTTTTCTGCAACCATCGCTGCTTTTATGGCTTAGTTTTCAGGTGAATTTTCACAGCTGAGTTTTAGATAAATTAAGCTTATTTACGGCTTCGGCTGTTTACGATTTAACTGTTGCGATGAGGCTTTTCTTAGTAGACAAGAGTATCGCGACATGAAGCCTTTTAATTAAGTGCTCTAACAGAGAAATAAATACAAAATATCATGACTGAAAAATTACCTTTAGCGTTGTTTTTAATGGGCCCAACGGCATCAGGAAAAACAGATTTAGCTATCCGCTTGCGTCAGAAATACCCGGTAGAGATCATCAGTGTCGATTCGGCGCTAATCTACAAAGACATGGATATTGGTACTGCTAAGCCGGATGCAGGAGAGCTCGCGCTCGCGCCTCATCGCTTGATTGATATTCTCGATCCAAGCGAAGCGTATTCTGCGGCTGACTTTCGTCGTGATGCGATCAGTGAAATGAATAAGATTGTAGCGGAAGGTAAAATCCCGCTACTTGTTGGTGGCACAATGCTTTACTACAAGGCATTGTTGGAAGGTTTATCGCCACTACCCGCCGCGGATCAAGAGATTCGTAAGCAGATTGAAGCGGAGTCTATTGAACAGGGTTGGCAGGCATTGCATGATCAATTAAGAGAGATAGATCCCGTATCCGCTGAAAGAATACACCCAAATGATCCACAAAGGCTTTCAAGGGCATTGGAAGTTTATCGAATTTCGGGTAAAACATTAACAGAGCTAACTCAAACGAAAGGCGATAGCCTGCCATTTCGTGTAAAACAATTTGCAATAGCTCCCAAGGAAAGGAAAGAACTCCATCGCCGCATTGAGCTGCGTTTCGAGAAGATGATAGAAGCGGGATTTGAAGATGAAATGAAAGCGTTGTACGCCAGAGAGGATCTTCACCCTGAACTACCATCGATCCGATGCGTTGGTTATAGGCAGATGTGGGATTATTTAGATGGGAATTGCGATTTAGACGAAGCGGTTTTCCGTGGTGTCTGCGCAACCCGTCAATTGGCCAAGCGACAAATCACCTGGTTACGCAGTTGGGATGATTTAACTTGGTTGGATAGCGAAAACATTGAACAGGCGTTAGAAACTCTTTCAGATGCAATAGCATCTGATTAGTATTGCTGTGTATAATGTGATCGCTTTTGCGTGAATATACTCTGGAAAGGATCAGTTGTTGAGGCTTTTAAAAATCACAGCCTTTCAATAACAACGGAGTTTTTTTATTCGTTTAGCTCAGATGCAAAGGCCGCACCTTTTTGTGCACCACTAGCTAAATAATTACAACAAAATATAAATAAGGAAAATAAAATGGCTAAGGGGCAATCGCTACAAGACCCATTCCTAAATGCACTCCGTCGTGAGCGCATTCCAGTCTCTATCTATCTTGTTAACGGCATCAAGCTGCAAGGTCAGATCGAGTCTTTCGATCAATTCGTGATCTTATTGAAGAACACAGTAAACCAAATGGTTTACAAGCATGCGATTTCTACTGTGGTTCCTGCTCGTGCAGTGAGTCACCACAGCGGCGAGCAACAACGCGCGCCATCTGATCGTCCTGAGAAGACTGAAGATTAATCGTTCAATTGATACAGCTTGCGCTGTAATAAGGAGTTGGTTGCTTGTTTGACCGTTATGAATCCGGCGAGCGAGCCGTACTTGTTCATATCAACTTCACGCAAGAGGGAGAATGGGAAGACCTGAGCGAATGTGAAATGCTGGTCTCCTCAGCGGGGGTAGAAACGCTACAAGTGATTACTGGTAGCCGACAATCCCCACTCCCTAAATACTACGTTGGAGAAGGTAAAGCCCTAGAAATCGCACAAGCTGTTCAGCTAACCGGTGCTGAAATTGTGATTTTTAACCACTCCCTCTCTCCTGCCCAAGAGCGAAACCTCGAGCAATTGTGTAAATGTCGTGTGATTGATCGCACGGGTTTGATCTTAGATATCTTTGCACAACGTGCGCGAACTCATGAAGGTAAGCTACAAGTTGAGCTCGCTCAGCTTCGTCATATCTCTACTCGATTGATTCGTGGTTGGACTCACCTTGAAAGGCAGAAAGGTGGTATTGGTCTTCGTGGTCCAGGTGAAACTCAACTGGAAACCGATCGACGTTTGTTGCGTGACCGTATAAAGGCAATATTACGTCGTTTAGCGAAAGTCGCTAAGCAGCGTGAACAAGGACGACGTGCTCGTAATCGAGCTGAAATCCCAACAATTTCTTTGGTTGGTTATACCAACGCGGGGAAATCAACACTTTTCAATCGCATCACAAGTGCTGGTGTTTATGCGGCAGACCAACTGTTTGCAACCTTAGACCCAACACTACGTAAGATTGATTTGGCAGATGTCGGGCCTGCAATTCTCGCAGATACCGTAGGTTTTATCCGCCATCTACCACACGACTTGGTCGCTGCGTTCAAGGCTACGTTACAAGAGACGCAGGAAGCTGACATTTTGTTACATGTTGTTGATGCCAGTGATGACCGCTTTCGTGAGAACATTCAGGCTGTTCATGAAGTATTAGAAGAAATCGATGCTCATGAAGTGCCAACCCTTGTAGTCATGAACAAAATTGACTGCATGGAAGACCAAAAACCTCGAATTGAAAGAGACGAAGAGGGCGCACCTCGCGCTGTTTGGGTTTCTGCAATGGAAGGAGAAGGCATTGAACTGCTGTTTGAAGCTTTAACTGAGCGTTTAGCAAGTCAAATGGTTCAATTCCGATTGTGTATTCCACATCAACATCAGGGCCGTATTCGTAGCTTATTCTTTGAGATGAAATGTATTCAACAAGAAGAGTATGATGAAAATGGTAACTTGTTGATAGGTATCCGAATGCAACAAATAGATTGGTCTAAACTTGAAAAAAGAGAAGGGGCGCTCTTAGGTGGCTTTATCGTTACCAAAGAGACTGCTACAGTATAACGTCATATCAAATGATGGAGCTTTCTAATGGCGTGGAATGAGCCTGGAAATAACAACAACGGCGATAATAACGGCCGCGATAACGACCCTTGGGGTAAGAACAATAATCGCGGCGGCCGAGATCAAGGACCGCCAGACTTAGACGAAGTGTTTAGTAAACTAAGTCAAAAGTTAGGTGGCAAGTTTGGTAAAAAAGGTGGCAACGGTAACGGGCCATCTATTGGTGGTGGCGGTGCGATTGGCTTTGGTGTCATTGCTGTCATTGCGATTGCTATCTGGTTCTTCGCTGGTTTCTATACCGTTGGCGAAGCAGAAAGAGCAGTAGTACTTCGACTGGGTCAGTTCGACCGTATCGAGGAACCTGGTCTTAACTGGCACCCACGCTTTATCGATGAAATCAAAGATGAGCAACTGGTAAACGTTCAAGCGATTCGTTCTCTACGTGCTGCTGGCACCATGCTAACGAAAGATGAAAACGTTGTGACCGTTGAAATGGGTGTTCAATACCGTGTTTCTGACCCATACAAATACTTGTATCGTGTAACGAATGCAGACGACAGTTTACGCCAAGCAACCGATTCTGCGCTTCGTGCGGTAATTGGTGACTCACTAATGGATAGTATCTTGACAAGTGGTCGTCAGCAGATTCGTCAAAGCACTCAAGAAACGTTGAACCGTATTATTGATAGCTACGACATGGGTATTCTGATTGTTGACGTGAACTTCCAGTCAGCACGTCCACCTGAGCAAGTGAAAGATGCATTTGATGATGCTATCGCGGCTCGTGAGGATGAAGAGCGTTTCGAGCGTGAAGCTGAAGCTTACCGAAATGATATTCTTCCAAAAGCAACAGGTCGTGCTGAGCGTTTGAAGAAAGAAGCGGTGGGTTACTCAGAGCGCACAGTTAATGGTGCTCTAGGTCAAGTAGCTCAGTTCGAGAAACTGCTACCTGAATACCAAGCAGCTCCTGAAGTAACACGTAACCGTATGTACCTTGATACAATGGAAAAAGTGTACTCAAGCACATCGAAAGTCCTGATTGATTCTGAATCAAGCGGTAACTTGCTATACCTACCAATTGATAAGCTAGGCGCACAAGGTGGTTCTCAGTCGGGCACTCGCCCTGCAAAAACATCATCAACTTACGATCAAATTGAGTTAGAAACTCAAGCCGATCCAAAGTCTAGCACTCAAACTCGTTCAGACAGTTCACGTCAAGGGAGATACTAATAATGCGTAAATTAATGATCCCTGTATTAGTTGTGACGATTGCCCTTCTATTGATGTCACTATTTGTGATTCAAGAAGGCGAACGTGGCATGGTAATTCGTTTTGGTCGAGTTCTCGATGACAACGGCGTATCACGAATCTATGAACCAGGCTTGCACTTTAAACTGCCGATGTTTGATCGCGTAAAAGTACTTGATGCTCGTATTCAAACGATGGATGGTCGTTCTGACCGTTTCGTAACATCAGAGAAAAAAGACGTTCTAATTGATACTTACGCAAAATGGCGTATTGCTGATTTTGGACGTTTTTATCTGAGTACCGGCGGCGGCAATATCATGACGGCAGAAGCACTTCTTGAGCGTAAAGTGACAGATGTTCTTCGTTCTGAAATTGGTTCTCGTGAAATTAAGCAGATCGTGTCAGGCCCTCGTAATAAGGACATCCTGCCAGACTCTGCTGATAGCGAAGTTGTCACAACGGTAGCGGCTGCAGAAGCACTAGAAGTTGATGGCGAACGCGATAAGATCATGGAAAACGTTTTGTCTGGAACGGCAGAAAGTGCGATGGCTGATTTAGGTGTTGAAGTTGTTGATTTCCGAATGAAGAAGATTAACCTTCCTGACGAAATCAGTGAATCTATCTACCGCCGTATGCGTGCAGAACGTGAGTCGGTTGCTCGTAGACACCGTTCACAAGGTCGTGAGAAAGCAGAAGTTATCCGTGCTCAAGCTGAGCTAGAAGTCGCGACTGTTCTTGCTGAAGCTGACCGTACTGCTCGAGTGACTCGTGGTGATGCTGATGCAGAAGCAGCGAAGATCTACTCTGATGCATTTAGCAAAGACCCTGAGTTCTATGGCTTCATGCGTTCACTGCAAGCTTATGAGACATCATTTAGCGATAAGAGCGACATTCTAGTACTGGATCCGAAGACTGACTTCTTCCAATACATGAATCAAGCAAGCGGTGCTCCAGCAAAATAAGCTGATTCGTTAATTCATTAAATTAGCGAAGTACCTAAAAATCAAAAGGCTCCCATAATGGGAGCCTTTTTGTTTTCTATTCGTTGAAGACTGCAGGTTGACCATTGAATCTTCGAGGGAAGTCGTAGTGACAGCTCCGTACTTTGAGAAAACCTAGCGGTAGGTCATGAAAGCGATAACGGCACCAGCCACCACAAGACAACCGCCAATACGGCGCAGTTGGGTGTCTGGTTGCTCGCTCAGTTGCGCGACCATGTTTCTCCAGCCATTAGGTGCAATCAAGGGGCCGAGCCCTTCAGCGATAAGAACGAGCCCAATAGCGAGCCAAATTGATTGAGACATGGTTCTGCCTTTTGTCTATAAAATGCAATGATATCAGCATCTTTACACATTCGCCCTCAGTTATCTCTGGTTTATTTTTGTACAGCGTTAACGTTTATGAACAAAAAGTGACTGCAAGAAGTGTGATTCAGTGCTAGAATCCATTTTTAATTAGCAACAGAAATTGGAAAGATGGGAAATAACGTAGTCGTTCTAGGCACCCAATGGGGTGATGAAGGTAAAGGTAAAATCGTTGACCTTTTAACTGAAGATGCAAAATACGTGGTTCGCTACCAAGGCGGTCACAATGCAGGTCACACACTTGTAATTGACGGTGAAAAAACCGTTCTTCACTTAATTCCATCAGGCATCCTACGCAATAACGTTAAATGTGTTATTGGTAACGGTGTTGTATTATCGCCTGACGCACTTCTTAAAGAGATGAAGCCTCTTGAAGAACGCGGTATCCCAGTGCGTGAGCGTCTTTTCATCTCTGAAGCTTGTCCTCTAATTCTTCCGTACCATATTGCTATCGACAACGCGCGTGAAATCGCTCGTGGCGCTAAAGCTATCGGTACAACAGGTCGTGGTATCGGTCCTGCTTACGAAGATAAAGTTGCTCGTCGCGGTCTACGCGTTGGCGACCTTTTCGATAAAGAAGCATTTGCTGAGAAGCTAAAAGAAGTTATGGAATTCCACAACTTCCAACTAGAGCACTTCTACAAAGCTGAAACAGTAAGCTACGAAGAAGTACTTGAGCAAGCGATGAGCTACGCAGACATGTTAACTGCGATGGTTATCGACGTAACTGACGAACTAGACGCAGCACGTAAGCGCGGCGACAAGATCATGTTTGAAGGTGCTCAAGGTACGCTACTAGATATCGACCACGGTACTTACCCATACGTAACGTCTTCTAACACGACTGCTGGTGGTGTTGCTGCAGGTTCTGGTTTCGGTCCTCGTCACATCGGTTACATCCTTGGTATTACTAAGGCTTACTGTACTCGTGTTGGTTCAGGTCCATTCCCAACTGAGCTATACGATGGCCTTGAGAAGCAAGACCCAGTCGGTAAGCACCTAGGCGATGTTGGTCACGAGTTTGGCGCAACTACTGGTCGTCTACGTCGTACAGGTTGGTTCGATGCTGTTGCTATGCGTCGTGCAATCCAAATCAACTCTCTATCTGGTATGTGTCTAACTAAACTAGACGTTCTAGATGGCCTAGAAGAACTAAAAATCTGTACTGGTTACAAGATGAAAGATGGTTCTATCCTAGAAGTTTCTCCAATGGCTGCTGAGTCATTCGAAGAAGCGACGCCAATCTACGAAACAATGCCTGGTTGGTCTGAAAACACATTTGGTGCTAAATCTATCGACGCGCTTCCACAAGCTGCTCTAGATTACATCAAGCGTATCGAAGACCTAACTGGCGTTCCAATTGATATCGTATCAACTGGCCCAGATCGTAACGAAACTATCATCAAGGTTCACCCATACGGCGCATAATGCCCAGTTGAGTGATTACCACAGCACGAAGCGTACTGAGGTAATTAAAGTACTTTGATAATGAAATAGTTTTCTAAAAGCCGACTTTGTTAAGTCGGCTTTTTAATACCTGCAATTTGAAAACTAAGCCGCTCGTGATGATCTTTTGAACGCCATATGGCAAAATATTGCCCATTAGCGGCAAGTTTTGTCTAAAGCCGTCAAGGTTATTGCCGATACAGATATCATGGAAAGTGAAGTTCACCCTATTTTGGTGCGTGCAGAAATCGTCTGCTGCCCTCAATAGATAGCTTTAACGACAGATAATAGAGTGCAGGTATGAAGCTACGAATTGTAGCAGCTTCATTGATAGTGGCGCTGAGCTCACCCTTGAGTCATGCAGATTTGGCTGATGTGGGAGAGCCCGTTCCAATATATACAGAAGCTGAACTGATTAATTTAATCGAGAATAATCAACACCTAGAGCGAGTGAAAGCTGATAAGTGCCAGTTAGTTGAAGATATCGTTGCTCGTGCAACACGTATTAGCTTGCCTTCTTATGAGTTTTTATACGGTGATATGTTGGCTTGGGGTGTGTGTGTTCCGCAAGATGTAGAGCTTGGCCTTTACTATATGGAAAACGCGGCACATCAAGGTTTACCAGCGGCACTCGAGCAGTTAGGACGTTATTATTCTCTTGGCACTTTGGTGCAACAAGATAAAGAGCGCGCGATTCCGTATCTCCGAGAAGCAGCTTCAATGGGTAACTTAAGTGCAAGTATCCACTTAGCGGAACTCTTGCTACGTGATTACGGTAGCCCGTTAGATTATGAAGATGCTTATCGCTGGTTATACAACTCGGTGACAGCGGATCAAAGGCAACATAAGCGTATAACTGTGCTTCGAAGCGGTTTGGAGCGGAGAATGCCAGACAACATTATCGCTCGAGCAAAACGTCGAGACGTGTTCTGGTAATTACAATTATTAATTAAGGTTGATGATTAACGACTGCACTCGTTAACCATCAGTCTTGAACTAGAAATATATCGATATAAAAAGGCCTCATAGGTAAATACCTATGAGGCCTTTTTTGATCTGAACGGAAAACCGTTTATTTCATTCGATGACGTTACTGAACAACTTCACCAGATTCAATTACCGTCTTACGAACGACTTTGGTGAAATCGAGTGCTTCTTGGCGAATTTGATCTTCATCGACCGTTAGCATGTCGCGATCTTGCATGATGATCTTGCCATCAACGATGGTGTGACGAACGTTCCCCGAGTTAGCTGAGTAAACTAATGCAGAGTATGGGTTGTACACAGGAACCATGTTTGGAGCCTTGGTGTCGATCACTATGATGTCGGCTAGCTTGCCAGCTTCAAGAGAGCCGATCTTATCTTCCATGTGTAGTGCTTTTGCTGCGCCCATTGTTGCCATGTCGATCACTTTGATCGGCGGCATTGCAGCACGATCTTTATTCACCAATTTGTGAACCTTAGCGACTTGGTTGAACTCATCAATGGTGCTCAATGTGTTACCTGACATTGGGCCATCAGTACCTAAACCGATACGTACATTTTCGTCATACATCTTAAGCGCAGGTGACACGCCTTTTGCTGACTTGATGTTGGCACTCATGTTGTGAGCCACGCCCATATCTGATTTTTTCACTAGCTCGATATCATGATCGTCTACTAGGATCATGTGTGCGCCAACTAAGTTTTTGTTTAGTGCACCAATGCTGTCCATGTATTGAACCGGAGATAAACCTTCAGCTCGTTTTGCAATTTTTTCTTCTTCACGATGAGATTCAGCTAAGTGAATCATTACTGGAACATCAAGTTCTAGAGAAAGCTTTGCTACTTTTTGAAGGACTTCGGTTGTGTTTGTGTAAGGGGCGTGAGGAGCAAATGCAGGCGTAATACGCGGGTGATCTTTATATTCTTCAATGAAGTTTAAAGCGTATTTAATACCTTCTTCCGCGTTTGCTGCATCTGCCACTGGGAATTTGATTACTGTTTCGCCTAATACTGCGCGCATACCAATTTTATCAACAGTTTTAGCGACTTCGTCTTCAAAGTAGTACATATCAGCGTAAGTAGTTACGCCACCTTTTACCATTTCAACGTTACCAAGGTTGGCGCCTATACGAACCATATCGCGAGATACTAACTTAGCTTCAAGTGGGAAGATGTAGCGGTGCAAGCGATCAGGCACATCATCGGCCAACGAACGGAAAACCGTCATGGATACATGAGTATGAGTATTGATGAGACCTGGCATTACGATATCGCCATCAACGTCTAGCACTTGTTTAGCTTGGTACTGCTTCTCTAGTGAAGCATCGCCAACCGCAATGATTTTGTTGTCTTTGACCACAACAGTGCCGCTCTCGTAAACCGTTTTTTCTTGGTTCATGGTTAGAACCATGGCATCGGTTATCATCAGGTCAGCTTTTTCCATTGCTGAACTCGCAAATGGAAATAGAGCTAGGCTTGCCATCGCTGAAGCCAATAGGGTGCGTTTTAGTTTCATATCAATACTCAGAACAGGTGTTGTTAAAGTGTGTGGATAATAGTGTATTTCATTCATGGCGCAAACGTTTGTTTTATCGTTTGCTTGAAATTTTGATGATAGTCCGCGTCTATGAAGTGATGTTTCACAAAGTGAAGATATGTATCAATCTTAGGTTATTTTAGGCTTTTCCAAAGCATATCTGTAGCTTACCTCTAGCATCAGATATACTAGGGGTAATATACCTTCCTTGCTTAAGCAGGCCCGCCTATGTCAAAAAACACACCAATGTCAGAAAACACGACAGCGACAACCACTGTTGATCCTTTTGCCGACCGAGAGTCGAAAAATTACGAAAACCCAGTACCAAGCCGTGAGTTCATTATTTCGTTTCTAACAGACGCGAATATTCCTATGAACCGCAACGATCTATTCGAAGCTTTGGGTTTGGCTGGAGAGGAACAATATGAAGGGCTGCGTCGTCGTTTACGTGCAATGGAACGTGATGGACAGCTTATCTTTACCCGTCGTCAGTGTTACGCATTGCCTGAGAAGATGGAATTGATTAAAGGCTTTGTGATTGGTCATAAAGATGGTCATGGTTGGGTACGCCCAGACGGCAGTGTGGGTAAAGACAATGATATCGTGCTGCCGCATCATCAGATGAAAACCATCATGCACGGTGATTACGTATTGGTTCAGCCTACTGACAACAGTAAGCGTGGCCGTCGTGAAGGCCGTTTGGTTCGTGTGCTTGAAGAGCGTAAAACGCCACTTGTTGGTCGCTTCTTCCTAGAGTACGGCCATTCTTATGTGGTTGCTGATGATTCGCGTATTAGTCACGACATCCAGATCCCAACTGAGCATAAAGGCGGTGCTCGAATGGGTAATGTGGTTGTGATTGAAATTACGGACCGTGGTGGTCGTTCTCGTAACATGATGGGTAAAGTGACCGAAGTTCTTGGTGAGAATATGGCTCCGGGTATGGAAACGCAGATCGCGATCCGTACTCACCAGATCCCACAAGAGTGGCCTGAAGCCGTAGATAAGCAAATCGAAAATCTTGGTGAGCATGTTCCTGAAGAAGCAAAAGAAGGACGTGTTGATCTGCGTAAATTGCCATTGGTGACTATCGATGGTGAAGATGCGCGTGACTTCGATGATGCGGTTTACTGTGAAGCGAAGAAAGGCGGCGGCTGGCGCCTGTGGGTAGCGATTGCTGACGTAAGTTACTACGTTCGCCCAGAGACAGCGCTAGACAAAGAAGCGATTAACCGTGGTAACTCGGTATACTTCCCGTCACAAGTTGTCCCAATGCTGCCAGAAGTCCTTTCAAATGGTTTGTGTTCATTGAACCCTCAAGTCGACCGTTTGTGTATGGTGTGTGAGATGACTATCTCAGACAAAGGTAAACTGTCAGGCTACAAGCACTATGAAGCAGTCATGAATTCTCATGCTCGTCTTACTTATAACAAAGTAGGCGCGATCTTAGATGGCAATGAAGAGTTACGTGAACGTTACGAACCAGAAGTACCACATCTTGAAGAGCTTCATAAGATGTATAAGGTGCTTAAGAAAACGCGTGACGAACGTGGTGCGATTGAATTTGAAACGGTAGAAACTAAGTTTATCTTCAATGCGGATCGTAAGATCGACCGTATTGAGCCAGTAATCCGTAACGATGCACATAAGATCATCGAAGAATGTATGATTCTTGCGAATATCGCATCGGCATCTTACGTAGAAAAAGCAAAAGAGCCTGCGCTGTACCGTGTTCACGATACTCCGGGTGAAGAGCGCTTAATGGGCTTTAAGAGTTTCTTAAGTGAATTAGGTTTAACGCTGGAAGGTGGCCTGTCGCCATCTCCGGTAGATTATGCACAACTGATGCAGCAGATTAACGAACGTGAAGATCGTGAATTAATCCAAACTATGCTGCTGCGCTCAATGAAGCAAGCGGTATACAACGCGGATAACGCGGGTCACTTTGGTCTAGCTCTTAAGCGCTATGCTCACTTTACCTCGCCAATTCGTCGTTACCCAGATTTACTATTGCACCGTGCAATTAAGTACCTTATTGCGAAAGAAGAAGGTCGTAACAGCGAGCGTTGGACGCCAACCGGTGGTTACCACTACACTTTCGATGATATGGACTTCTACGGCGAACAGTGTTCAATGACTGAGCGTCGTGCTGATGATGCTACGCGTGAAGTGAACGACTGGCTGAAGTGTGAGTACATGCAAGACCATGTTGGCGAAGTGATGGATGGCGTGATTGCCAACGTGACTGGCTTCGGTTTCTTTGTGCGTCTAACGGAACTGCACATCGATGGTCTGGTACATATTTCTGCGCTAGCGAATGATTACTACCAATTTGATGCTGTTGGTCAGCGTCTAGTGGGTGAAAGCTCAGGTAATATCTACCGCTTGGGTGATTCGGTTAAAGTGAAGGTTTCTGCGGTTAACTTAGAAACTCGTCAAATCGATTTTGATTTAGAAGACACCGATCGTCAGCCGCGTGGTAAAGGTAAAACAGCCAAGAAGCGTGCTGCTGAAGCGATGAAAAAGGCGAAAAGCAAGAAGCGTTCAGCGGTGAAGAGCAATAAGCCGGGTGTACCTGCAACGCCTTTAGTTGAACCAACTAAGCGACCTGATGGAAGTAGCGAAAGTTCATCTAAGAAGAAAAAGCCAGCGAATAAAACTGGTGCTGCTAAAGCTCGTGCGAAGAAAAAGCGCGCAGCAAGCCGTAAGCCAAAGGCTGATAAGTCTTAAGCTATCGTCATTACAGTGACGAGTAGCGCTTAAACGTCTAACGAATTTAAATGCGAGAGTATCAGGCGGAAGATGCATGCTCTCGAAATAAACAATACAGAGATGGGTGCATCGGGTTTGATGACATTCACCTCTGAGCAATAAGAGTAACCAGAGACAATGAGTAACGAATTTATTTACGGTATTCACGCGGTGAAAGCCGTACTAGAAAAAGATCCAGCTCGTTTTATCGAAGCGTATGTACTGAAAGGTCGTCAAGACGATCGCCTGCTTCCATTACTGAATCAATTGCAGCAATTTGGTGTATCGATTCAACAAATGGGTCGTAAGCCGCTTGATGAAAAAGCACAAGGTGCGAATCACCAAGGTCTTATTGCTAAGGTGAAGCCTGCTAAGCAGCTTAATGAAACTCACCTAGATGATATCCTTGCGCAGCACGAACAGCCTCTGCTGTTGGTTCTAGACGGCGTAACAGACCCTCACAACCTAGGTGCTTGTCTGCGTAATGCGGATGCCGCGGGTGTTGCTGCTGTTATCGTACCGAAAGACCGCTCTTCGCCGCTAACAGCAACGGTAAGCAAGGTAGCGTGTGGTGCGGCTGAGACCGTTCCTCTAGTACGTGTAACCAACCTAGCTCGTACAATGCGTGCACTGCAAGAACAGGGTGTATGGTTTGTGGGTACCGCAGGTGAAGCAACGCATGATATCTACCAAGCGAAGTTAACAGGCCCTCTTGCTGTAGTTATGGGTGCTGAAGGTGACGGTATGCGTCGTCTAACGCGTGAAACCTGTGATGATCTGATTAAGATTCCAATGGCAGGTAGCGTGTCGAGCCTGAACGTTTCAGTAGCATCGGGCATCTGTCTGTTCGAAGCGGTACGCCAACGTTTAGCTCAGTAAACCTAGGTTCAGCAACATTTGACTCAGTTACGCTTGGTTTAGTTGTGTGTCTCTATGT
>NZ_JBFRSN010000122.1:0-1193 GCF_041473595.1 Vibrio sp. 10N.222.46.A1 | reverse complement strand
GAGCCGCGTGTTTCTAGCTCGAATAACTTGTCGCTAGATTACATTGCCGCTTCGAAGATCGCTGAGATTTCTTCGTGAGTCGCTTGTTTAGGGTTAGTGAAACCACAAGCATCTTTTAGTGCGTTGTCAGACAGAGTCGGGATGTCTTCCAATTTAGCACCAAGTTGAGCGATACCTGTTGGGATGTTCACGTCATTTGCTAGTTGAACAATCGCGTTGATAGCTGCTTCTGCGCCTTGTTCTGCTGTCATACCTTCAACATTCACACCCATCGCTTTTGCAACATCACGTAGACGCTCTGGACAAACTTGCGCGTTGTAACGTTGAACGTGTGGTAGCAAGATAGCGTTACATACACCGTGTGGAAGGTCGTAGAAACCACCCAGTTGGTGCGCCATTGCATGAACATAGCCAAGAGAAGCGTTGTTGAATGCCATCCCCGCCATGAACTGTGCGTAAGCCATTTGCTCGCGAGCTTCAATGTCTTCACCGTGCGCTACTGCTGTTCTTAGATGTGCTTGCACAAGTTCGATTGCTTTAATCGCAACTGCGTCTGTGATTGGCGTTGCTGCGATTGAAACGTAAGCTTCGATTGCGTGTGTCAACGCATCCATGCCTGTTGCTGCCGTTAGTGATGCAGGTTTAGCAAGCATCAACTCAGGATCGTTTACTGAGATAAGCGGTGTTGTGTGCTTATCAACGATAGCCATCTTAATGTGACGAGCTTCGTCAGTAATGATGCAGAAACGCGTCATTTCAGAAGCTGTACCTGCTGTTGTGTTGATAGCAATTAGAGGCATCATTGGCTTTTCAGACTGGTCTACGCCTTCGTAATCTGCAATCTTGCCGCCATTAGAGGCAACCAGAGCGATACCTTTTGCACAGTCATGTGGCGAACCGCCACCTAGTGAAACAACGAAATCACAATCGTTGTCAGTTAGTAACTCAAGACCATCGTTCACGTTAGTGATGGTTGGGTTTGGTTGAGTACCGTCGAATACAACTGCGTCTACGCCACGTTGGCTAAGTAGGTCTTGTACCTGTTTAACCACGCCAATTTGGTTAAGGATCTTATCCGTTACGATCAGACCTTTTTTGAAGCCTTGAGACTGAATGCTATCAGCAGCATCTTTCAAACAGCCAGTACCCATGAAGTTGATTGTAGGGATGTAAAATGCAGTAGACATTGGAAA
>NZ_JBFRSN010000121.1:0-2288 GCF_041473595.1 Vibrio sp. 10N.222.46.A1 | reverse complement strand
ATCGTTAGTGCCACCGTAGAAAGAACTCTCAGAGACATCGACAGGTTTGCCATTTTTGGATGGAACACCACGATATGGCACCAGCTCTTGGTGTGCATATTCGACATCTAAGTCAACGGTATGCCCTTCAGCTGGCAGCACTCGAATGGTTGGTGCGATAAAGAAATCATTCGAATCGACATGGTTAACATACGAATCAGCCTGTCGGTGTTCCAGGTTAATACGTCCATTGACCTTATCTGAAAACGCCATTGAGCTATCCACCTGCCCTACAAATTGGCTGTTACTGCCAACACTGCCGTTCACATTGGTAAAATTGTCGCCATTCGCTCGCTTGGTGACTAAGTTAATGATACCGCCAGCAGAACCCCTACCATACAGAGCACCTGCAGGGCCTTTTACCACTTCAACACGCTCAATATTGGATAGGCTTCGATACGACTGTAAAGTTCCATCATCACGCATGCCATCACGATACATGTCATTCAGTGCATCAAAGCCACGAATAACGAACTGATCTCGACTGCCTTCACCTAAGGTATTATTGACACCAGCAACACCATCAAGAGCATCCACTAAACGGACCGCACCACGGTCTTCCATCTCTGTTTTAGTGACCACTGAAACGGCTTGTGGGACATCGAGCCATTCGACATCCGTTTTGGTACCCGATTGCGGCATGTGCTCCGCGTAGCCTTCGTACTGATGACCAATAACTTGCACGGTTTCATCCACCGTTACTTCTTCTGAAGCCATTGCATTCGACACGGTAGCCACTGTGGTTAATGCACCTCCAATTGCCAAAGCGAGGGGGGTGAAAGCCAATCTAACGTTCATATTCTAATTCCGGTTTAGTTTATAAATCACAATGGACGCGAATAAGAACAAATATCATTTATATTTGCAATATATATTTTACCGCCTACCCCTCCAGCACGATATGCAACATTGCTATTTACAAAATAATCAATAAAAACAAAATCATAAAAAGAACAAGCCTCTTAAGACATTGGATAATGTCGTATAAAAGTAGGTAAAAACGAGGTTCGACGGTTGGGAATACTCAGAAAAAGGACTTTTCGATAGGGAGAAAGACAGCAAATAAATAAAGGTTTGAGCCAGGTAACGGATGGGATTAATACCCTTTAGCACGGCGTGCCTATTAACTGGTCATACCTCAAAATAATGTTCAATAATTCAAGTCGACATCACTTAATGGCTAGCAAATATCGAAGTCTTAGATATGTTCATATATGCTTATAAACGGAAGCTTATTTTTATAAGCATTCATACAGATCATGAATAATAACAAAGGACTGTTTTATGCCATTGACATTAGATCAAGCTGCTCAGCTAATGAATCGAAATTTAGAACAATTTTTACATCGTTGTCCGCTTTCCATTAGTAGTGCTGGCCAATCAAAAGGAGCACTTACCTTTTATTTATATAGCCTCGGAGATACGGCGCTTGGTATCAATCAAGGTGTTCAAATGCCAGAGATGCGTTTGCGCTTATCTAAAACGGCGCTATCAAGTAGCGCTAAAGCTCTTCAATGCATCCACATACCGGTATCTCAGTTTGAACAACTTAAGCCTGAGTCCATTTCTAAAGTCACCCACTATGATTCTGCAAACTTCCTTGTTACCACTCAATTAACAGGTTGTACGTTTGCTATCCGACCGGGGAAAGGAGGCGGGCTTGAGTTTTTGCATGTTCAGCCAAATAGGGACTTTGATGGAGCAAAAATACAGCAAGCGATAAAAAAGGAGTTTCAAGTGTCTTTCGGTAAAGGGAATGGCTCTAACGGTACTACTTATGGGAATAATACCCGGGTTACTGTTTTAGGGGAGAGGAAAAATGGCTTGTGGAAAGTTTATGCACAGTATCAAGACGGCAACGGAAATGTAACTGGAGTTGATTGTATCTACAAAGAACCAAGCTCAGTAGCCTATGTTGACTGACAAACATGATTAGCAAAGAAGGCATGCCATACTCTCGTCTTTTAGCGTTCTCGCAGAAACGGGGAATTCAACTAACGAGCATTCCCCTCAAAACGACATAACTTACGACATCGTCATAGCGCGTATCACCCTCGAGTGATGCGGGCTTCGATACAAGATGACTCTAAGGCTACATTAGTAGCCTTTTTTCTCCTTCGATAACGAATAGAGAAGACAGGTAACAAGCAGATCTACTACAACTCATCCCGAACAAGAAAATAAAAAAAGCGAGCCACTTGGGCTCGCTTTTCATTATCTGATTTTCTTAAACTCTATTACAGAAGTTC
>NZ_JBFRSN010000120.1:0-5618 GCF_041473595.1 Vibrio sp. 10N.222.46.A1 | reverse complement strand
TTTAACCGCGCCACCAAGCTCATCAGGATTGAATTTCGCGATGAAGGAGTTAGCCCCTACACGCTCAACCATGGCTTGGTTAAATACACCACTCAATGATGAGTGCAAAATTACGTATAAATCTTTTAGTTCTGCGTGACGACGAATCTCAGCAGTCAGCGTGTATCCATCCATTTCAGGCATTTCAATATCTGAAATCACCAATGAAATTTGATCGTAAATACTGCCTTCCGATGCCATTTTCATCAGAGTCTCATAGGCTTCTTTACCATCTTTGACAGCAATGACCTCAAAACCAATAGATTCTATAGCACGTTGAACCTGCTTACGAGCAACCGTCGAGTCATCAGCAATCAAGATTCGGCGAACCAATTCTTTCTCTTGTTCAACTTCTGCAATTTCCTCTGCGATTCTGCTATCCATGGTTTCATCAACAGGTGAGATCTCAGCAAGAATCTTTTCAACATCCAGAATTTCAACCAATTCATTATCGATGTTGGTTACCGCTGTTAGGTAATTATCTTTACCTGAACCATCTGGTGGTGGAAGAATAGCTTCCCAGTGCATATTAACAATTCTATCTACAGAGCTTACGAGGAATGCTTGGATAGTACGGTTAAATTCAGCAATCACCACAAAGCACTTATCGATATCAGATGTAGGACGTCCGCCTACCGCTAGGCTCAAATCAATGACAGAAACTGTCTGACCACGAATATGAGCCACACCTTTTACGAGATGATGTAAATTTGGCATTAAAGTCAGACGAGGGCATTGTAAAACCTCTTTCACTTTAAATACATTAATACCGTAACGCTGACGCCCCATTAGGCGAAAGGTTAGTAATTCTAATCGGTTTTGACCGACGAGTTGCGTACGCTGATTCACTGAATCAAGAATACCCGTCATGAGCTCATCTCCATATCAAACTTTTTGGATAGAAAGTGTTAGTCTACTGCAGGCTACGAACCACTAGAGAAATAAAATGACATATCATAAAGCAAACATATATCTTTTTTCCATAGCTATGTGTAGAACTATTTTTAAAACTGTCGCTAAGTTTATCGGCATTCTAACAATATTGTTTAGTTTTTTTACACACGCGGCAACGCCGGAACAAATTGACATGATCCAATCAGCGGCTGAGCAACACATCCTTGACTCGGTGGAGCAACCGCGAGGCGGTGAACTTTTTGTTAATTCCGCTAATGTAGACTCTAGAATCAAAGCAACAAATTGTCCTATCCCCCTTGAGACAAGTGCCTCTACAACAACCAACACTCGCAGCAGCATTACTGTTTTAGTTCGTTGTGTTCCTGATGAATGGCGTGTTTACGTGCCAGTGCGCCTTTCAATGTCAGTACCACTTGTCACAACGACTCGTTCACTGGCGAGAGGCGAAATTGTCGGTCAATACGACGTCACAACTGCGATGATCTCTCTCAACAAATTTCGTCGCCAAGGCTTTACCACTCCACAACAAGTCATCGGTGCTAAGGTAAAAAAGAACCTAAGACCCGGTGATGTTGTCGAAAGAGGCGATATTTGTGTCGTATGTCGAAATGAGAAGGTTATCATACAGGCAGTAAAAGGTGGCATGACCATTACCACCAAAGGTACTGCACTTACCGATGGCTCAATGGGTGATCAAGTTAGGGTGAAAAATGACAAATCACAGCGTATAATCGAAGGTATTGTTACCAGCATGTCTGAAGTCACGGTTTACTTTTAACACTTCACTTTAAAGTGTCGGTATCGTTAGCGCTTTTATTCTCAACTCTAACATCCAATTATAACGGTTGAGGTGTTTGGTTCGTTTTCGACTATTGAGCTAAAAATTGCTAAAGTATTCTCACCCATGGTCGATATTGACTGTACAGGTTCCCATTTTGAAGAAAAAGGCTTAACTATGGCAGGTATTGATAATATTCGTTCAGGGCAAACCCTAGCGAGCACTAACCGCTCAGCAGTGCGCTCTGATTCTAAGTCTGAGGCATCAAGAGCTGATGTGTCATCTAAATCACCCGCAAGCAAAGATGCGGTTTCACTAAGCCAACAAGGCAAGGCGATTGGTCAACTCCATCAAGAGATGGCAGCACAACCAAGTTTCGATTCAGTGAAAGTCGCGGCAATAAAAGAAGCGATCGCAAATGGCTCATACACTGTTGATCCAGAAAAGTTGGCCGACAACATGATGAAATTTGAAAACGAATTAAAAGGTCTTTAAGCAAACATTAGCTTTTAAATAAAGTTATTATCTTAAAGTACACGAGGTTATTAGTAGGTTACATTATGGCGGCACTAGCAGATTTAGTTAATTTCCAACTTCAAAATGCCAAAGCCTTATCTGAATTATTGAGTTCAGAGAAAATCGCTATTACAAGCCGACAATCGAGCGATATTGAGCGAATAGCCAAAGAGAAAGTGGTTCTTGTTGAACAACTAAGATCAACCGATCAACGAATCGCTGCCCATACTAATATATCTGAACTAACCGAGAACCCTGAACTTGCTCAGTTAGTCGCAACCATCAAGTCCATAGTGCACGACTGCCATCAAGCGAACCTAGTAAATGGCGAAGCCTTGAATCGAGCACACCTTAGCTTCAAAAAACTCAGCAATATGATGCAGCAAAGTCACGGCAAAATTGGCATGACCTACAATGCCGGAGGCCAAACGCATACAATTTCTACGCTAGGAACCAACGTTAAAGCTTAGTTAGGTAAACCACCGCCCTCTCATATCTGTATCTGTATCTGTATCTGTATCTGTATCTGTATCTGTATCTGTATCTGTATCTGTATCTCAGCCTACCCTTCTCGTTACACTAGTCAAATCTCCCACTAAACCTGTGAATGTACTCCCCAAGCCGATAAACAAAAAAGCGGCAAGTACTTTAATACTTGCCGCTTTCTTATTCATAGCCGTTACTGGTTGCCGTTACGCCATCTGGAAAGCGAATAGCAGCCAATATAACAGGAGAAACCTATAACTAGACGATCCTTAAACTAGAACAACGTTTGTTGTCTCTTCTCAGGCACTGGTTGAACTTCGCCATAATTACGCAGTTGTTCCATTTTTCGGATATCTAACCGTAGTTCAGTCACATAGCTGTCGCCAACAGGGTAACTGCGCACCACTTCAGCCCCACGGATAACACCATCAACTGCACCTGAAGTTCTTTCAGCACCAAGACGCTGATCCTCAAGCTCAGCCCGACCACTCACGCGCATACCATACACTTGTTCGGCAAGTTCACGATACGCATCAATTTTAGAAGCTCTCATTGCTCGGATACGTTTCTCTTCGTCATTACGACCTTTCTGCTCGCTGACACTCGAGTAGCCAACCGCAACCAAAAAGTCATTAGGTCTCATGCTTTGTAATGGTTGACAGCCGACAAGCAATAAAGCGGCAACAACAAATATTAATTTCTTCATCACGAACTCCTAAGGGCGAAGAATAACAGTATGAGGCTGACTGATCGTTGGATCAGAACGAATAATAACCCCATCTTGAGTTCGAATACTGTTCAGGGTATCTAAGTCACGACCAATACGGTCTGCAGGTAAAAAGCCTTGTGCGGAGGCAACAACGATGCGAGTTTGCATTCCGACCACACGAGCATTCACTAGAACACCGCCTTCTTGACGAAGCATAGTTCCAGTCAAAACATACTGGACGTCTTGCTCTTGGGCTAAGTCTTTCCAATCGCGGCTAATAGCAAAATCCCCCTGGTGGGTCACTTGGATAGAGCCGGTGGTTTTAAAATCAACCACTTTAAAACCTCGACGCTGAAACTGATGAATGAAACCTTCTGATACCGAGTTTCCTAACCAACTGGTTGTGTCCATGTGTTGCAGATCGACAAACGAGGTAATGGCAATGGGTGTTCTGGCTGAAATACTCGTATTCGACAAGATCAAATCTTCGGTCATGCTTTCCACGAAAAAATCCATGGTATGACGCGGGCTGTCCATCAACATAAACGGACTGCCTGAATACTCAGATTTACCGTTATAGATTGGCGAATAAGCGCATGATGTCATTAACATGACACTCATTACTACGAGCCATTTTTTCATTCTCTTATCTCCAGATATATTTAGTGCTTGCTGTTCCAATATGTTCTCGCCATGACTCTTTTCAATGGATTACAATGTTGGAACAATCTTTGCTTTTCATTAATGGTTCAGATTATGAAAAACGCACTTGAGTCAGCTTTAAGCTTATAAATATTTGTTAAGCAATATTTATACCCAACTGGTAACGAATAGATGAAAAAAATAATTTATTACTTATTTTCAATAAGTTTACTGACAACCATCAGCTTCAGCACTCATGCCTCTTGGTATGAAGTTACCGGTACTGCGGCCATAGTATCGTCAGAGGATGCGGCAAGGGTTCACGCCTTAGAGGATGCCGTCTACAAAGCCATACAGTTCTCAGGCGCTGACATCGGCAGTATTGCAAACCTCACCCCCTACTTAGATGCAAAAAAGAAAGAATTTCAATTTACCAATCATGAAGTACGCTACATCCTGGTAGAAAAAGAGAAGAAACGCGGTGGCAATATCATGATCACCGCAAGGGTAGACATCTACCCTTCGGCAAGTGCTTGCCATGACAGCCAATATAAGAAGACGTTTTTGGTCGGTAATATTGATGTGACCTCTCCACAACAAGCTGTGATGGGTCGAATCTATAACATTGGTGATGATTTTGGCCATGTTGTTAACCGACAACTGGCGCAAGAATCTCGCAGTTTTGTCTCTGTTGGTACAACAAATTACGACATAGACAAGCGTCGACCGGAAGTGATCAAAATGATCGCACAAGATACCGGGGCACAGTACATCATAGGTGGTGACATCACCGACTTAACCGCAACCATCGAATCGAAGCTTTTGAAAGACGACATTATCAATCGCCAATTTGCGTTAGAAATGCAGGTATTCGATGGTAAAACAGGTCATCAGGTTTACAACCGAAGCTATCGTGAAGTTGCAAAATGGCCATTTGCTAAGACCAGTGAAATCGACACCCGCAGTGCTCGTTTCTGGGCATCAACTTACGGCAGTATGATGCTTCGTGTCAGTCGAAATATTATGTTGGACTTAGAATCAGAAGTATCTTGTAAGATCACGCTTCCTGAAGTTGCCGCGGTGTTTGGGAATATGGTGACCATTGATTTAGGCCGAATACACGGTGTACAACAAGGTGACAAACTTCAGCTTTGGCACACAGGTTCATTTATCGACCAAAGAGGCTTGCCGCGCAATAAGGTCTCTCAAAGCGATATCACCCTGACGGTTTCTCGCGTTTATGAAAACGAAGCTGAACTCACCATTGATCAACCAAGCCTTGCGGGAAGCATTCAAATTGGTGATGTAATGCAGAAAATCATGTAGTTAGCAGCACCATCAACTCATATTTCCTAATAAAGCCTTAGCACTTTTGTTAAGGCTTTATTTTTTTCATGAGGATTAGTTTCGGTTTCGCGGTATTTGTCGTAACCTTACTAATAACATAATCATCATTTAGCAAACTATGAGCCAGAATAATCTAATTGGTGCTACCGGTTACCGCTTTATCTCGAAAGGTAAGACCGCTTTTAA